>JAYVRP010000055.1:0-2668 GCA_043776215.1 Rhodoferax sp.
TCGACATTGGTGCGCAACTGAAAGCCGTAGGTCAGGCCCGAGGTGTGCCGCAGCAGGTCGATGATGCGCATCGGTGCGTCGGTGGGCCGGGTCTGGAAAGCGCCAGGCACGCCGGCCACAAACACTTCCAGGTTGCGCCACTGCGGAATGTAGTGGTGCACCGGGTCGTCCAGCGCCACCAGGCCATCTTCGACCAGCATCATGAAAGCCACGCTGGTGATCGGCTTGGTCATCGAGTAGATGCGCACGATGCTGTCTTCGGCCAATGGCGTGCCGCTCTCCAGTGAGGCCTGCCCGAGCACCGTCTGGTGCACCAGCTGGCCCCCGCGCGACACTTGCAGCATGGCGCAGGGCAGCAGACCCGGGGTGATGTAGCGCTCAGCCAGGAAACGGTCCACACGCGCCAGGCGTTTCGAACACATGCCGACGGATTCGGGTTTCACGGTCACAGGTTTCTCCAGTGCTTGTCAATTCGCCGCCATTGCGTATGGCCGCGGTGGGGCTGCAAGGATAACGCGCAACGGGTGCGGGATCGACGGTTGCGTGGCGGGGGTGGGGCGCGCCGGAACTCGATGTGCGCGAGGCCCGCCAACGCCTTGCGCGGGTCGCGTCAAAAGGTGGCCCATGAGCGCCTATCGAGTCACCGACACGCTCCCCCTCTGGTGGCTTGCGGATCGAGAGCACCCTGAACGGGTCAACGGAAAGCGACAGTGCGGCTGGAGCCGTGAACGATGCCCGGCCCGACCGCTGGGGCGAACGGGTCATACGGCTGCTGGACCGTCCGCCGCGCCTGTCGACTTTGGAGTACCTCTTCGTCTCAGGCGACGACCGCTTCGGCGCACTGGGCGTTTCCACCTCCGCCAGGTCTGCCCCGCTCGGGATGACACGACGCACCTCAAGCAGAGATGTGTCAGCCAACGGTCTTCAAAGTTTTTCACCAGCGGCCGCATCCGTCTGGCCGCGTGGGACCCGGCCTCGTGCCACTTGCACATCGAGGCCGTGATGACCTGCAAGCAGGTGCCGCAGGACGTGCTGTGGCGTCTTTGCAGCCGGAGCCGCCGTTCCATTCACCGCTGGACAATCGCACCTCGTGCGCTGGCTGCGACGGATTTCAGGATTTGAATCAGAATGGTGAGCGAATCCGACGATTCCAAGTCCCGGCGGGTCAACACGCCCACAGGTGACGCCATCCAGTCGAATTCGACGGGTAGCTGATGAAGGCCTGCAGACAAAGCGCCACAGGCGAACATGGAAGCCGGCAGGAAGCCAAGCAGTTCCGAGGTTGCAACGACTGCGGGAATCGCCAGCATGGAATAAGACTGAATGCGGGCAAGCGGCATCGACAAACCCGCGGCGCGCATCGACTGGGCGATTTGTTTGTAGAAGCTGGTGTCTTCGGCAGGCATGATCCAACCGTAAGGATGCAGCTGCTCCATCCGCAGATGCGTACGACGGACAAGAGGATGCCGAGCAGACGCGATCACCACCCCACTGTCCAGTAACAGTATGTCGCTGTCCAGGTCGCTGGCTGACGAATCCTCGGGAAGACGGCCAACGAACAAATCGATGCGCCGATGTCTCAGATGCTCCAACAGCGTTTCCCTTGAACCCTCTATGACCACAACCGAGGTGTTGGCGGATTGCATTGCGAAGCGCCCCATGGCGACGGCCAGCAAGCCAGCTGACGTAACAGCCATGCTGCCTACGCGAACAGGGAGAACCTTTTCCTGTGCCGCCAGCGCCAGTTCCTCGGCTGCAATATGCAGGTCAACGCCGAGGGCCGCGGCCAGTCGAAGCATTACCTCTCCAGCCGGCGTGGCATCCAGCCCACGTCGATGCCTGACGAACAGAGCAATCCCCAGCTTATCTTCCACGTCTCGCAGTTGCTGGCTCAACGCAGGCTGTGAAATCCCCAGTTCGAAAGCCGCACGGGTCAAATTCCCGGAAGACTTGATCGCCAGCAGCGAACGCAACTCCGACATCGTCACTCGACGCAACAGCGTAGTCGCCTTCGCCGAAGTCAAGGTTTGCATGGATCAAATCATAACCAGAAGCTTATGTCACATCAGCAAAAAACTGCGTCCTGATGGATCGCCTTCCTAGACTGCCGCCAATGGATCCGACCGAGGAGTCACTCCGATGAAGCCCCAAAACCTGCTCATCATCATGTCCGACGAGCACAGCCGCAAGATTCTGGCTTGTTATGGCAACCCCATTGTTCAGACCCCCAACCTGGATGCACTGGCCGGTCGCGGCACGCGGTTTTCGCAGGCTTACACCAGCAGTCCTATCTGCGTGCCCGCACGCGCCGCGTTTGCCGTTGGCAAGTACGTTCATCAGATCGGCTTTTGGGACAATGCAGACCCCTATGACGGTTCAGCCCAGAGTTGGCACCACCTGCTACGTGAACGCGGGCACAACGTCACGTCCATCGGCAAGCTGCATTTCCGAAGCACCGACGAGGACAACGGCTTTAACGAGGAAATCCTGCCCATGCACGTGGTGGACAAGAAAGGCGACCTGATCGGTTTGCTGCGCGATCCGTTGGTCGCACGCGGGCATGCCAAGAAACTCGCCGCCACCGCCGGACCTGGAGAGTCCACCTACACCACGTACGACCGCGCAATCGCCGCCCGGGCACAGGTTTGGTTGCGCGAACAAGCGCACA
>JAYVRP010000056.1:0-8841 GCA_043776215.1 Rhodoferax sp.
ACGATGGTCGAGAAACTCAGGAATGCCGCCGCCGTGGACACCAGGATGATGCGCGCGATGCGGCCGTTGTCGGCTCCGAACTTCTCGGCCAGCATCGACACGTTGCTGGCGCTGGGAAGGGCTGCAACCAGCACCATGACCGTCAGGGCAAATCGGTCCAGCGGTACACCGAAACGGATAGCCGCACCACCCACCAGCAGCACCAGCAAGGGGTGCACCAGCAGCTTGATCACGGCCACCGGCAGGTAATCGCGCAACGGGCCGGGCTTGGCGCCCGTGGACCGCACCAGCATCTGCGAGCGCGCCAGCACCGCGCCGATGGTGAACAAGGCCACCGGGGACGCCGCATCGGCCAGCAGGCCCACGGTCTGCAGCACAGGTTTGGGCAGCTGGAGCTGCACCGCGGACGCCAGCCCGCCCAGCAGGATGGACCACGGCAACGGGTTACCCAGCATGCCGCGCAAGGCGCTGCCCGCCGCATGGGAAAACCCGTGCTCGTCGGCCCCGTCCAGGCGCGACAGAGCCACGCACAACGAGGTGGTGATGACCATGTCCACCACGATCGTCACAATGGCCGGACCAGCCGCCGCCGACCCCAGCAACGCCACCAGCAGCGGGACCCCCATGAAGCCGGTATTGGGAAACGCCGCCACCAGTGCACCGAACGCCGCATCGTTCCAGCCGATGCGCCGGTTCATGCTCACGGCCACCACGAACCCGACCATGACCAGGGCGCAGACCAGATAGGTGAAAAACAGGCTGGCGTCAAGCAGCTGGTCCAGTGGGGTGGTGGAGCCGAAACGGTACAACATGCACGGCAAGGCAAAGAACAACACAAAGGCATTCATGCCCGGAATGGCCTGCAGCGGCAACATCCCGCGCCGCGCCGCGATGAAGCCGGCAAGGACAAGCGCAAAAAAGGGAACAGTGACGAGCAGGACGGGGACCACGCCGCATTTTCCCCCAGACGCTGCGTGCGACTGCTTTCCCCGGCCAAAGCCCCACGCGCGGCACGCATCGGTATCATTCGCCGCTTGTCCGTCACGAGCTCCGCATGTCCTCCCCTTCCGTGTCCAACGGCCTCAACCTCGCCCAGCAGGAAGCGGTCAACCACCTGCATGGCCCCTGCCTGGTGCTCGCGGGCGCGGGCTCCGGCAAGACCCGAGTCATCACCCACAAGATCGCCCGCCTGATCCAGACCGGCATGGATGCCCGGCGCATCGCCGCCATCACCTTCACCAACAAGGCTGCGGCGGAAATGCGCGAACGCGCCAAAAGCCTGGTCGGCAAGGCCGCGAAAGACGTACTGATCTGCACCTTCCACGCGCTGGGCGTGCGCATGCTGCGCCAGGACGGCACGGCGCTGGGCCTGAAGGCCAACTTTTCGATCCTCGACAGCGACGATGTCACCAGCATCCTCAAGGACTGCGGCGGCAGCACCGACGCGGCCACCGCGCGCCAGTGGCAATGGGCCATCAGCCGCTGGAAGAACATGGGCCTGAACGCCGCCCAGGCCCAGGCGCAGGCCGTCGACGACAGCGAACGTATCACCGCGCGCACCATGGCGCGTTATGAAGAACGCCTGGCCGCCTACCAGAGCGTGGACTTCGATGACCTGCTGGGCTTGCCACTCAAGCTGCTGCAAGACCATGAAGACGTGCGCCAACGCTGGCAACAATCGCTCGGCCATGTGCTGGTGGACGAATACCAGGACACCAACGCCACCCAGTACGCCTTGCTCAAGCATCTCGTCGGTGGTGCGCAACGCACCGACGCGCGGTTGACGGCAGTGGGCGACGACGACCAGTCGATTTATGGCTGGCGTGGCGCCACCCTGGACAACCTGCGCCAGTTGCCCGTCGACTTCCCCTCGCTCAAGGTCATCAAGCTGGAACAGAACTACCGCTCCACGAGCGCCATCCTGCGTGCCGCCAACAACGTGATCGGGCCCAACCCCAAGCTGTTTCCGAAAAACCTCTGGAGCGACCTGGGAGAGGGCGAACCGGTGCGTATCGTGGATGCCGACCACGAGGAACACGAAGCGGAGCGCATCGTGGCCCGCATCCAGAGCACCCGTGCCGGCACCTCCGACAGTGCCAGCGCCCGGACGCAACACAAGGAATATCGCGACTTCGCGGTGTTGTACCGCGCCAACCACCAGGCGCGCGTATTCGAGCAGGCGCTGCGCAAGGCCCAGATCCCTTACAAGGTGTCGGGCGGGCAAAGTTTTTTTGACCGTGCGGAGATCAAGGACCTGTGCGCATGGTTCCGCCTGTGGGTCAACAACAACGACGACCCGGCCTTCTTGCGCGCCATCACCACGCCCAAACGTGGCATCGGGCACCAGTCGCTGCAGCAACTCGGGGTGTTCGCGGGCAAGTACAAGCTGAGCCTGTTCGAGGCCTTGTTCAGCCCCAGCCTGGCCAGCGTGTTACCGGCACGTGCGGTCGGCAGCCTGCACGAATTCGGGCGTTATGTGAACGACCTGGAGTTCCGGGCCCGCCAGACCCTGGGTTTCGAGGCGGCACGGTCCTTCCTGGCCGACTGGCTGGTGGAGATCGGCTACGAAAAGCACCTGTACGACGGTGAGGACAGCGACAGACTCGCAGCATCCCGGTGGACCAATGTGCTGGAGTTCTGCGACTGGATGGCCGCGCGTTGCGGCGGGCAGATCGACGATGCCGCAGGGGTGAACACCTCCACCGAGGTCAAGCACTTGCTGGAAGTGGCGCAGACGATTTCCCTGCTGTCCACCATCAGTGAACGCGAGACCGACCAAAACGTGGTGACCCTGTCCACACTGCACGCCGCCAAGGGCCTTGAGTGGCACCACGTCATGCTGGTGGGTGTGACGGAAGGTATGTTGCCCTTCAAACTCGGCGACGAGGCCAATCCCACCGGCCGCGCCGACGGCCCGATGAGCGCGAGCCTGACCGAGCGGCTGCAGGAGGAGCGCCGCCTGATGTACGTGGGTATCACCCGTGCCCAGCGCAGCCTCGCCGTGAGTTGGACGCGCAAGAAGAAAAAAGGTCGCGAGATGGTCGCGGCGCAACCGAGCCGCTTCATTGCCGAGATGGCGCTGGACGCCCATACTGCCAAAGAGGATCCGCGCGCCAAGCTGCGGGCGTTGCGGGCGGAGTTTGCCAAGAAGGCACTGGATGCGGCTGCGCTGGCGCACATGCGGTGACGTGCGGGTTGCCTATGGAGGCATCCAGAATTCGCGATTGCTGTCTGATCGGTCGTGCTGCGTCCTTGGCAGCTCCTACGCCACCATGCGCGGCGTCAGTTCATAGTGCCAGTCGATGCCACCCTGGTAGCTTGGTTGAATACGCATGGACGGCGCGGAAAACGCGCTCACCGCGCGCGCCAGGTCCTTCTTTTCCAGAGCGGCAAACGCGTCCACGCTTCCATCGACCAGCTTCTGCTGGACCACGGTTTCCCCCGCCAGGGTGGTGATCTTGCAGCGTCGCCCGGTGGCCACGGACGTTTGCTCCCGGGTCATCGCGTCGATCTCTTGCCGCTTGGTGTCCACCTGTTGCAGCAACGACTTTTTTTCCGTGGCCAGTTTTTCCAGCGTTCGGGTCGTCGGCGCATGTTTGTTCTGAACGGCGCGAAAACTTTGGTCCTGCGCCAGCGAGAATTTGACCGCGCCTGAGCGCACCATCGCCGCGAACGACAGGAACTTGACGTATTCGGGTGCGGACTCGATCCGTTCAATTTCTCCGGCCTTGGCATGGGCCAGGGTCCGCAGTGCTGCAAGTTCCAGCTCCAGCGCCTCTTTGCGCCTGAAAAAGCCGGCGCTGTCGGGGATGAGTACCGATACGATGGTCGGCCTTTCTTTCCTGGCATCCGCAGTCTCGATGTTGATCGCGTGCGCCGCAATGGAACAGCCCTGCGCAGTCGTGATCCGCACCGAGTCGGCCACGATGTCGCAATTGACTGCGTGGGCCACGGTGACCGTCTGACCGATCACCGTGCAGTTTTCCGCGTACTGGATTTCGATGGTTCCGCCAAGGGCCACGATACGGGCGTTGGACGCACGCTGGTGAATCTTGATGCTGCCCCCCGGACTCGACGCACTGCCTCCACTCAAGTTGTCCAGCAGTTCAATACGCCCGGCTTTGGAGACCACCGATCCGTACACCGCAGACATGAAGCGCATGTGTTTGCCCTCGACGCTGCAACCTTCCTGCACCTCGCCACGCTCGACGAACTCGTCCACGGACAGAAACAGGTCGCCGGTGGTCTTGGCACTGATGCCGCTGGAGTCATCGATTTTTTCCGTGACAGAAATCTGGCTCGACCCGGGGTGCATGATCAGGAAGCCGTCCCCGATCGCCACCACAAAATCACCTTCCGGCGTAGTCTCGACCCTGGTTCCCGGCCCCGCTATCTGCGCGAGATCGATATCTTTCGGAGGGTTTGGCTCTACCAACTGGCCAGTCACCCTGTAACCGGGCTTGCCAGGCTGGGACGGGATCTTCTTCAGCATGCGCTGGTTTCGGGTGATCTGGGGAAAGCGGTTCTTGTGGGACCGCAAGTCAGCGATGCCGTTGCGAATCAGCGGCGAATCGTCGCGGTGCAGGCCCGCCCACTCCTCGTGCAGGCGAGCGTCCTGGGCCGATGTTGGCAACAGTTCGCTGGCCACTGTGATCCGGGCCACCTTGCCTGCGGCAATGGCAGCCGCGACCGCATCGACGTCCATGCCGAAACAGACCCCTTTCAGCCACATCGCCGCAACGAATTCATCGAAGTCCAGTTCGGCAGGCTCAAGGCGCACCTTCGCGGGCTCATCGGGGCTGGTGGGGGCGTCCGTGATTTCGAGAAAGGCCGGCTCGAACATGTACTCGGCCGAACTGCCCCCATCGATCAGCTTGACGCCCTTGTACAAGGCCTGCCGCTGGCCGGGGAAAACCACGATTTCGGCTGCCAGCTTGACAGGTCCGGGTCGGGTCTCCTGGGGATCGACTCCGAAAAGCAGGTTCTGGAAGCGCGGGTAGTCGAGCCCTGTGAAGCGCGCGCCATGGGAAAAAAGTCGCTCCACAAACAGGCGAAATGCGTTTCCCACGGTCAGCTTCGACCGGTCCACGAAAACACCGTTCTCCCGGCGCTGGATAAAGCCGGGCAGGCCCGAATTGCCGCCGGCTGCGGCAGCAGCAGGCTGAGCAGGCTCATCAGAAGTCATTGCATGTCTCGGTCATTCGGTCCACATGTTGTCTCTTGGCGATCCCCACAGGGTCTACCGTCGCACCGCGTTCGGAAAATACATAGCCGTCAGGCTCTGACTATGCACCGGAGAAAATCCGTCCGTATAGGCATCCCGGATGTCGGTGGCATAACGGCGCCAGGCGCGCACCCAGTGGATCTGGTCACACACCTCCAGCAATCCGATTGTCTCGCGGTCCCCGATCAGTATGCCGTGGACCCGCAGGCCCAGGCTGGTCTTGCATTCGCGCAGCATCGCCAGGGTGGCGGGAGTCACACCAAATTCGCCATCACTCACGATCAGGATGTCTGCCTGCGCAAATGCCGGCGTGTGTACCAGCGCCACCGCGCGTTCCAGCGGCGTCTGTACATCGGTCCCGCCGTCAAAACCCTGGCCCATCAGGTCCAGCAGATTGTCCAATCCCTGCGCGGTCAGCGCCAGATCCTGCTCCAGCAGTTCACCAGCCCCGCCAAACGCCAGTAGCGTGCATGCGCGACGGGCCGCATGGGCGCTGCGCAGCGCCTGCAGCACACAGGCCTTGGCCACATTCTCGGGCGCGCCGCGCATGGAACCCGAGGTATCCAGGCACACCACCATCGGGCCGCGCCCGAGCGGGGCCTGCTGTAGCGCGGCAGCCGTCGTGTGCCGCGCATCCGCTTGCAACTGCCATTGCACCAGTTCCGCTTCGTCTTCATAGGTGAGCAGTTGCTGCTCCGCAAACCGCGCCTTCCACAGGCGCTGCAGCAACGGGTGGCGCAACATCGCCGCTTCGCTGGCCACCATGCGTGCCAATTGGCCCGAACGCTTGACGCCACGCACCTCGCTGGGCTGGTCCATCAGGCTGGTGACGATGGCCACCGCCGCCAGCGGGCGTTTCCGCTCTGGCCGCGGCAGGGCGTGTTCAGCCGGCGGCAATGGGGGGGTCACCCGGGCCCTGCCAATGGCATCGATGAAGGCGGTGAGATCCGTGAGTTGCGACAGCAACTCGCCAATGCGCCGCGCCTGTGCCCACTCGCGGCTCGACAATCGACCGCGCAATTCGTCCCATTGCAGATCGGGCAGGTCCCCGAGACTCCGGAACAAGGCCAGGACCTCCTCCCAACCCTGGCGCTGCTGCGTCCAGGCCTCCCGAAACTGCACCACCATGCGCTCGATGGCTTGTGCACGCGGTTCACCGACCGGGCGGTCGATAAGGCGGTCCAGATGCCACAGCAGGGCCTGCATCACCTGCCGCGCCATGGCGGCGCTGCCCAGCGTCAGCGCGCACAGGTCCAGTTCGCCCACCGCCTTGCGCAGCGCCAGCCAGGCCGGCGCATCGCCGAAGTCGTGGTGCGGCCCGGGTGGGTGCCCCGCCACGAGGGACTGCTCCCACACCGGAAGATCTTCCAGTCGCTGCCGGGTCACGCCGCTGCTGCACACGAGTGCGGGCATCCACATCACACGCGCGGTTCCGGCCAACAGATGGAATGGCGCGTTGGCGGCGTCGGGTGGTGCCGAACCACGGGTCAGGGCCACGGCGGATGCCTCCATCAAGCGAGCGCTGCCACCGGTTCCGGCTGGCCCGCCACCAGGGACTGGTCCACCGGCAGCGCAGCAAAGCCTTGTCGCACCAGACGCAGGCGCTCGACCATCTGTGCTGACAGGTCTTCATTGGCCTGGTGGACACTGCCAAACCGCGTGCGCCAGGACGGCGGCAGCCAGACTTGCTCCTGCGCCGCAGCGGTGCAAGCGCGTGCGCTGGCGCATGCCCCTTGCCAGGTGGCCTGTGCCCGTTGCAGCGCCTCCCCGACCTGTGCCACACGGGCGTCGACATGCACCTGGCTGTAACGCCGCAAGGCCAGGTCCGACACGATGCGCACCATGCCGTTGGCGGCATCGGCATCGTCGCGGTGGATGGCGCGCGCCAGCGCGAGTTTGCCGGCCGCGTCGTCACCCTCGACCGACGGCGCCGTGTTTTCGATATCCAGTTGTTTCTCGAAGGCCTCCACCGCACGGGTGAGCCATTGCAGGTCGAGTACCTGCGCCTGCGCGACGGTGTGCAGGAACCACTGCACCAGCGCATCGACCTGCTCCGGCTTGGCACCCAGCGCAAACGGCAGCAGCCACAAATCCCAGGGCAGCACTGCTGCTGCGCTGCGACTTGCCGCCTGCACCTGCAGCAAGCCGACCAGCTTGCGCCAGCGCCGGTCGGACACCGTGACAGCCTGCTGTGCACACCACGCCCGCACCTGCACCAGAAGGGCCACCACCTCCCGAGACAAGGGCACCGCCTGCGCCCGCTTGCGCAAAAGATCCAGGTCGGCAGGCGTCAAACGTGCATGCACCACGGGCGGGCTGGAAGGCAACGCGAGCAGTGCCGGAAAACTCGCATCGTTGACCGGACTGACCGGCACACGCAGCAGAAATCGGTCGTAGAAGGCCTGGAGCGCCTCGTCCTCTGGAACCTCGTTGGTGGCGCCCACCACGCTGATCAGCGGCACCGGAACACGCCCGCTGCCATTGTCGAATTCGCGTTCGTTGAGCAGGGTCAGCAGGGCGTTGAGAATGGCGGAATTGGCCTTGAAGACTTCGTCCAAGAAAGCGATCTGCGCGGTCGGCAGAAACCCCTGTGTCAAGCGCTCGTAACGGTCCTGTTCCAGCGCCTTGAGTGACAGCGGACCGAAAAGCTCCTCGGGCACCGAAAAACGCGTGAGCAAGCGCTCGAAATACCGCGCGCCCACGAACACCCTCTGCAGGCGGCGCGCCAGCTCGCTTTTGGCGGTGCCCGGCGGGCCGACGAGCAGCACATGCTCACCGGCCAGCGCCCCCAGCAGCAACACACGTACGGGAACATCGCGTTCCAGCAGGGCACTGTCCAGGTCGGCCAGGGTGTCGATCAGCAATTGTGCGTCCATACGCCCATTTTCATGCCAAAACCGGAGCGCGCGCACTCTCGCCGCACCGCTTGTTTCCTGCAGGTCGGCCGGTACGCGCCCGCTATGATGCATCGACGGAAAAAACACCCAGGAACACACGGAGACAGCCCGCCATGAACCGGATCCTCAAGACAACGTCGATGATCGCGGCAGCATCGTTGCTGCTCGCCGGCGCGGCGGTGGCCTGGTACGTGCATGGGAAGCAGCCCCAACGCAGCGGCACGATGGGGCTCGTCGGGTTGCAGGCTGCTGTACAGGTGCGTTACGACGAGCGCGGCGTGCCCCACATCGCGGCCGGCAGCGAGCCTGACATGTACCGTGCACTGGGTTATGTGCAAGCGCAGGACCGCCTGTTCCAGATGGAGATGGCGCGCCGCCTCGCACGCGGCGAACTGGCCGAGGTGCTGGGCCCGAAGCTGCTCGACGTGGACCGCTTGTTTCGCACGCTGGGCATTCGTGCCCATGCCGACGCCTTTGTGCGGCGTGCCGACACGGGCAGCCCGCCCTGGCGCGCGCTGCTGGCCTACCTGGACGGTGTGAACCAGTTCCAAGCAACCCATCCGGCGCCCATCGAATTCGATGTGCTGGGTATTCCCAAACGTACCTTCACGCCGCAGGACATGGTGTCCGTCGCGGGTTACCTGGCCTACAGCTTTGCCTCGGCACTGCGCACCGAGCCGGCCATGACCCACATCCGCGACAAGCTCGGCGCGGCTTACC
>JAYVRP010000057.1:0-8817 GCA_043776215.1 Rhodoferax sp.
GTGGGCGCCACGTCGCGCAGGTTGCGCAGCGTGGCGTCGAATTGCCCCGGCAGCGGCCGACCCTCGTCGATGTGGTAGGTGCCACCGACTGAGAGCAAACGCCCCAGGTTGGCCACCCCCGCGAACACATGGTGCCAGGGCAACCAGTCGAGCCAGACCTGTGGCCGCCGTTCGGCCGGTGGCACGCGCGCGGACGTAATACGTTGTTGCGCCTCCAGCATGCCGTGGGTATTGGGCACGGCCTTGGGTTGCCCGGTGGAACCGGAGGTGAAATACACGCCGCACCAGGTGTCGGGAGTGATGGCTTCGCGCGCGCGGGCCAAAGCTGCTTCGTCAACTGGTTTCGCCAGCAGGTCCGCGAAGCGCAGGTGTTCGGAGGCCGCGTGATCGACCACCACCACTGCCGGGTTGCCGCAGGATGGCTGGATGCTTGCCAGTGCCGCCGCGAAACTGCGACCGTCCTGCGCGAACACCGCCGCACACGGCACCAGCGCCAGCGCCGCCTTGAGTTGCGCGTGGTCGCGCGACAGCAGCGAATAGGCCGGCGAAAGATGCACCAGAGGGATGCCTGCCTGCATGGCGGCAAACCGCAGCAAGGCCTGCTCGATCGTATTGCCCGACAAGGTGGCAATGGGCTGATCGACGCCGTAACCGAGCCGCAGCAAGGCACTGGCCAGGCTGCGGGATTGCGTCCAGGCCTGCGCCCAGGTGATGGATCGCCAGTCGCCATCGGCCGCACGCTGGCGCAGCATGGCCGTGTCGTCGCTCGCCCGCGAGCGCAGCGCGCGCCACGCCAGCGGCCCGGCGCTGTCCTGCTGCCCCCATTCCCCTGGCGGCGCCTCCACCAACCAGGTGCCATCCTCTTGCTGCTGCCACAGGGCGCGTGGTGTGACGGGAGTTCCGACAAGCTTGTAGGGCGTTTCGCTTAGCGGGAGTCCGGAAGAATGAGCAGGCATGGCGCGCGGCTTGGGGGTTTGCCTGCGCACTGTAGGCTGCACGCGGCCCGGGCGGCAACGGTGGAAACCCGCAACCCAGACTCGCAGGCGACAGGGACTGCGGCGCCCGCGCCAAGAGGTCAGGCTGCTGCCGTGCCCGCGTGATGCCTTCGCATATGCACCACCGCCAGGCCGAGCGACACCACTTGCACCAACGCACAGAAATAGAACGGCGCGCCGATGCGCCAATCACCCCGTGGCAGGTGCGAGACCATACCCAGCAAGGGCGCGCCGAGCATCGGTGCCACCACGGCCATGAGGCCGTTGAGCGAGCTCACTGCCCCCAGGGTCTGCCCCTGGCTGCGCGCATCGGCGGCCGAGGAAATCATGCTTTGCACCGCCGCCGTGACGGTCACGCCGAAGACGTTGAATGCGATGATGGCGAACATCATCCAGCCTTGCGTGGCCGCGCCCCACAGCGCGTAGGCCAGCACCGAGGACACCAGGCCGATGATCGCCAGGCGTTGCGGCGCAAAACGCTTGAGCATGTGGCGCAGCAGGAAGCCCTGCACGGCCACGGAGACCACCCCCACGGCGGCCAGCGACCAACCGTTTTCCTGCGGACCCCAACCAAACTTGAACGTGGTGTACAGCACCCAGGTGGTGTAGAGGATGAACTGCGCCAGCCCACTGAATGCCACCACCCCGACGAGTGGCGCCACGCCCTTGAGTTGGGTCAGTGCGCGCAGCGACACCAGGGGATTGGCCGCGCTCCAGTGAAAAGGCTTGCGTTTGTCTTGCGGCAGGGACTCCGGCAGCACGAAATACCCGTACACCAGATTCACCATCGTGAGGGCGCCGGCGACCCAGAACGGCAGCTGCAGGTGGACCGCGCCCAGCAGCCCGCCCATCACCGGCCCGATGATGAAACCCAGCCCCATCATGGCTCCCAGCAAACCAAACCGGCGGGCCCGGTCGGCAGGGGCTGTGATGTCGGCCACATACGCATTGGCGACAGCCGCGTTGGCCTGCATGGCCCCTCCGACCGTGCGCACCGCCACCAGCATCCACAGGGACGTGGCCATGGCGGTGCCGAAGAAATTGATGCCCAGCCCGAAGAAGCCCAGCAACAACACGCGCCGACGGCCGAATTGGTCGGACAGGGCTCCCAGGATGGGTGAGGCCAGAAAATTCGCGATTCCGAACGCGAAGGCGACCACACCATACCAATACGTCTGGTCCGCCGGTGAACCGCTGAATACACCGACCAGCGCCGGCAACACGGGAATGATCAGACCGATGGCCAGCATGTCGATCAGCACCGTGATCATGATGAACGGCATGGCGGCCTCGCGCGAGCGCAGTGCCTCACGCATGGCCATGCTCCGCGAGCGCGTCGATGGTGAATGCGGGCGTCGCCAGCTGCTGCAGGTGCGCGCGAATGTCTGCCGGCCAGGGCTCCAGCAGTGCCTCGAACCTGGGTCGGTTGCCGGCAAAGAGAGCACGGGCCGCCTCCTCGAAGCCACTGAGGTCGCCCGCCATGGCCACCATGAAGCGGTAACAGGACTCTCGCCCCAGGCGCACGCTGTCCTGGGTCTGGTTGTCGCGCCGCGCCTGCTCCACGAGTTTGCGCAGCGCGACCGAGGCGCCGCCTGGCTGTCCATTGAGCCACTCCCAGTGGCGCGGCAGCAGGGTGACCTCGCGCGCGACCACACCCAGCCTGGGCCGGCCAGGACCGGCAGGAACCGCCTTGGGCGTGGTGCTTGCGGCGGGTTCGCCTGCAGCCGCCGGATGTGCCGATGCCAGCGAGCGCAACACCTGCTCGGGGGAGCCACGGTGATCGAAGTCGATCAGTTCGCTGGTGCCGGCGTTGAAGATCAGCACGTGTGCGTGCGGGTTGCGCGCCATGACGGACTGAGTGTGAAGGGCCACGTGCTGCAAGCTGCCGCAGGCGACGCGTGTGCCGCGTTCGAAGGCAATGAAGGAGGGCGCGGGGTCGCTCATGGCGGAGTCCTTGTCGAAGTGCGATGTGCACCATCGGTTAATTTTACCCGGATTTAATATGAAAAAAAATATCATCCGGATAAAATAAGCCGTGTGCAGACTGGCCGGCTCGGCCGGCGCCGGTCAGCCAGATGGCTAGATCGGCTTTTGCGGAGTGCCGAAGCGCTCACGCAACGGGGCATGGTCCAGCGGCGGGAATTCCAGTACCGGGTCGGGCACCTTGCGCTCCGGAATCTGGTCGAGCAGATGGCGGATCAGAGCGAGGCGTCCGCGGCGCTGGTCGTTGAAGTCCACCAGCGTCCAGGGCGCGTGGGGCGTGTGGGTGGCTTTGAGCATGGCGTCGCGCGCGCGGCCATAGTCGGCATATTTCGAGCGCGCCTGCAGGTCGATAGGGCTCAATTTCCAGCGCTTGAGCGGGTCGCTCAGGCGTTCGGCGAATCGCTCTTCCTGCTGCGCCTGGTCGACCGTGAGCCAATATTTGACCAGCAGCACGCCGTCGTCCACCAGCATTTTTTCGAATACCGGGGCCTGCTTCAGGAAGGCCCGGGTTTGCGCTTCGGTGCAAAAACCCATCACACGCTCCACGCCGGCGCGGTTGTACCAGCTGCGGTCGAAAAGCACAATTTCGCCAGCGGCAGGCAGGTGCGGCACATAGCGCTGGAAGTACCACTGCGTGGCTTCCCGCTCACCTGGTTTGGCCAGCGCCACGGTGCGGCACAGGCGCGGGTTCAGCGTCTCCGTGATTGCGTTGATCACACCACCCTTGCCGGCGGTGTCACGGCCTTCGACCACCACGACCAGCCGCTTGCCCGTGTGCAGCAGCCAGCGCGCAACGTCGTTGAGTTCGAGTTGCAGTGGCGCGAGCAGATCGTAGTAATCGCTCTTGCCGAGCTTGTCGGCATGCGCGTGTTTGGACTTCTTCATCGGCGCATGCTAATCGATTCAAACCTTCAGGGCCACGATGGAGCGTGGAGCAATGCGGGTATTCGCGAGAAATTCCGTCATCACACCCATCGGCCCGATGTGCAACTGAAACAACTGCGGGCCGAGCCGTAAACCGTGGGGTGGTAGGCGCGCCGGTGTGGCGCAGCCTTCGGCCACCACCACTGATTGTCAAGCGGCCACGCCCAACCGCGCTCCCGCCAATTCCGGCTGAAACAGCACACGCTCGGCCCCGCTGTAACACAGGAAGTGCCGGTTGGTGGCACGTCCGATGGCGCATAAGCCGACCCTGGACGCAAGTACATGGCCCATGTGTGTGATGCCGCTGCGTGACACCACGACCGGCACGCCCATTTGCGCCGTCTTGATCACCATCTCGCTGTGCTGTCCGTCAACCGGATGGTATCGACAATGCCGTACAACTGCGACTGCGTCAGGGGCACAGACGGCGGCAAAACGCGGTTCTCGATGTCCTGCATGAGGTCGCCGAACATGCTGCCCTGGCCGCAGCCGGTGGTGACCACCCGTTTGGCGGTCCGGGCCGCGACATCCGCGCTCCCGCCACGGGTCTTGACCGCCGCGGCCCCCAGGTCCCGATCGACGGTGATGGATTCGACATCCTGTGCGGAATCGATCAGCCGCTGGTTGCGCAGGAACCCCGGCACCAGCCATTCGGGGTGGGCGCCCAGGGTCATCAGTGTCACCAATTCACGCTTGTCCACGTAAACAGTCAAGGCGCGTTCGGCAGGAATGGAAACCTTGCATTGAGCCCCCCTGTTCATTGACGGCGTCGATATCGCTGGTGAGCGGGATATGGGCCTGCGTCAGGTGCGGCAGGTGCATGGGCATAGCTGAAGATCGTTGCAAGAGAACATCGCGCAGGCCTGCCGGCGCTGCTCCGGATCACAGCAGAAAATGGTCAATGGCGGATCAGGGCTTGCGGGCCGGATTGACGACGGCATCGGTCTGTTTGCCACTGGGCGGGCTGACTGCCGTGGTAGCCGGGGAATGTGCTCCTGCGGCCTCGATCGGTTTGGCCGCTTCGGGCGGTGCGTAGGAAAACACACCCGGGTCGGCACAGGCCGGTGTGGCGGTGGCGGGCCTGGTGTCCTTGCCCGCAGCCTTCGCGGAATGGTAGTAACTTGCTGCCACTTTGTCCTGTGCCTTGCACGACTGGTACGCATCCAGTTTGCCGGCCCAGCCGGCCTTGGCGGCCGCTTCGGCGGCCTTGGCCTTGGCGTCGTCACTGAGTGCAGGGAGCTTGGCATATGCCGACGCAGTCAACACGCCGCCGGCAACAAGGAGAAGAAGGGTTTTCATGGTGGTCATTCGTCCATCAGGCTTGGGCGGGCGCACCCGGAATGGCTGTCGACGCGGCGCTGCGCTGCGCGGGAATCTTGCCGGCCTTGATATCGTCGTGCCACAGCGAATGGTGCTCCCGGGCCCAGGTCTCATCCACGTAGCCGGTCTTCATGCCCTGGTATGCACCTGCGGTACCGATCGATCCAAGGTAGATGTGGCCAAAAAACAGCGCCATCATCAAGGTGGCTGCGATCGCATGTGTCATGTGGCCGATTTGCATCGTGCTTCGTTCGTACAGCAGACCGGGCACGAGTTTGTCGAGGACCAGCCCCGACCCCACCACGATCAGCCCCAGCAGCATCACGCCGATCCAGAACACCACTTTTTCTCCGGCATTGAAGCGGTGTGATGCCACTTCCTTGCCCGACAGGAGCCCACCGCCTTTGAGCAGCCAGCCGAGATCACCGGCCCGGGGCAGGTTGTCCCTGACAAAGGTGAAAAATACGATGACCAGTGACACGGCGAAGACCGGCCCGGCGAAGTTGTGCAAGTTCTTGAGGGCATAAGCGAGCCAACCAAACAGGGTTTTGCCCAGGACGGGCCACAGAAAGAACTTGCCGAACGCCATCACGATGCCGGACAAGGCCAGGATACTGAAGGCGATCGCGTTGGCCCAATGCGCGGAACGTTCGAACACGGTGAACCGCTCGACCTTGCGGCCGGTCAATGCGCCGTGCAGTTCCATGGGGCCCTTGCGCCAGTGGAACAAGGCCAGCGCACCCAGCACGATCAGCAACAAGGCGCCGCCATAGGGAAGGATCCAGTTGTTTCGCACCTGGCGCCAGGCTTCTCCGGCGTTGGTGAGGTTGGAGCCGGGGTATCGGACAAAGCCCTGAATCAGATTGCCGGCCTCCGGCGTTGGCAAACTGCTGGTGCCGGTGACACCGGCACCGACCTGCCGCCACATGGGCGCGTTGTTACCGGGTTGCACCCTGCCACGTTCGCCATTGGTCTGCGCGCCGTAGTTGGCATCCGCACTGGCATCGGGTTTGACGGTGAAAATGTTCTGCCCCTGGATTGCCCCGTTCACGGTTGGTGCTGCCTGGGTGGACGCGGCACTGGCGGCCGGCTGGGCGGCGGGCGTCTGCGCGAAAACAGAACCCGCCAGGCCGAGGGCAAGCAGAAAGAGGGCCAGTCGCGCGCATTGCATAGGGGCTCCGGTTATTTCGCCTTGGCGTAGTCGTTCTGGGAGGTCTGGGCCCGGACTTTCAAGGCCTGCTCCCAACTGGTCTTGTCGCCGGGTTTCCACCCTGGCGCGACAAAGGCGTTTTGCGCGCCCTGGTAGGCAGGCACATCACTCTTCACACCACCCATCGATTGCGGCTTTTCGCTGCAGGCTGACAGGCCTGCCACCAGAAGCCCCGCGCCAAACAATGCCATGGATCGCTTCATGATTTGGTTCCCGATGGGGGTTGACCGGCCTGTTTGGAACCATACGCAGTGCCCCAGCCCCAGACCTCGGCACCTTTGCCGCGCTGCACGACTCGGGTGCGGAAGATGTCGGCGACAACATCGCCGTCACCCGCCAGCAGGGCCTTGGTAGAGCATTGTTCCGCACAGGCCGGCAGTTTGCCTTCGGCCAGCCGGTTGCGGCCATACTTTTCGAACTCTGCCTGGCTGCCGTTGACTTCCGGGCCACCGGCGCAGAAGGTGCATTTGTCCATCTTGCCGCGCATGCCGAAGGTGCCGGTCGACGGAAACTGCGGGGCACCAAAAGGGCAGGCGTACGAGCAGTAACCGCAGCCGATACAGACGTCCTTGTCGTGCAGCACCACACCTTCGTCCGTACGGTAGAAGCAGTTGACGGGGCACACCGCCATGCACGGTGCATCGCTGCAATGCATACACGCGACGGAGATGGATTTTTCACCCGGCACACCGTCGTTGAGCGTCACGACACGGCGCCGGTTGACGCCCCAGGGCACCTCGTTCTCATTCTTGCAGGCGGTTACGCAGCCATTGCATTCGATACAACGCTCGGCGTCGCATACAAATTTCATCCGTGCCATTCAATTCTCCCGATTGGTTGTTGCCGGCGTTGCGCGCGGGGTCATCGCTGTCATGCTTTTTCGACGTTGCAGACCGTGGTTTTGGTTTCCTGCATCATGGTCACGCTGTCGTATCCGTAGGTGGTTGCGGTGTTGATGGCTTCGCCCCGTACGATGGGTGCCGCTCCGGCCGGGTAGTAGGCCAGCATGTCGGCGCCCTGCCAGCGCCCGGAAAAGTGGAAGGGCATGAACACCGTGTCTGGCCCCACGCGTTCCGTGACCATTGCCTGCACATTCAGGCGCGCGCCTGTGGGGGTGCTGACCCAGGCGCGTTCGCCGTTGCGGATGCCCTTGGCAGCGGCCACCGTGGGATGGATTTCGATGAACATTTCCTGTTGCAACTCGGCCAACCAGGGGTTGGAGCGGGTTTCTTCGCCGCCGCCTTCGAATTCGACCAGGCGCCCGGAGGTCATGATGAGCGGAAACTTTTCGTGTACCTTGTCGGCGATATTCTTGTCCTGCACGGTCTTGTACAAGGTGGGCAGGCGCCAGAAGGCCTTCTTGTCGTCGTGCGTCGGGTATTTGGCCATCAGGTCGGGCCGATTGCCGTACAGCGGTTCGCGGTGCTGCGGGATGGCGTCAGGAAAGTTCCACACCACGGCGCGCGCCTTGGCGTTGCCGAACGGATGGCAGCCGTGGACTTTCATGGCCACACGAATGATGCCGCCAGAGGGGTCGGTTTTCCAGTTCTTGCCCTCTGCTGCCGCCTTCTCGGCATCGTTCAGGTCGTCCCACCAGCCCAGCTTCTTGAGCAGCAGATGGTCGAATTCCGGATAACCGGTGGTGATGTCGGCGCCCAATGAGTGGGATCCGTCTTCGGCCAGCAGGCTCTTGCCGTCGCGCTCGACACCAAAATTGGCGCGGAAGTTGCCCCCACCGTCCATCACATGTTTCGATGTGTCGTACAGGTTGGGCGAGCCCGGGTGCTTGAGCGCCGGGGTGCCGTAACACGGCCAGGGCAGGCCAAAGTAGTCGCCCGTGAAGTCGTAGCCGGTTTCCTTGTCGATGCCGCCCTTGGCGCGCAGCGTCTTCACATCGAACAGGTGCATGTTGCGCATATGCGCCTTCAGGCGTTCGGGGCTTTGGCCGGTGTAGCCGATGGTCCACACCGACTTGTTGATCTCGCGCAGGATGTCTTCGGGCACCGGTTCATCCATGCCCTTGACCTTCTGCATCTTGAAGTTCATGGACAGTTCTTTGGCGAACCCGAGTTTCTCCGCGAACTGGTGCATGATCATGTGGTCACTGCGGCTTTCCCACAGCGGCTCGATGACTTTCTCGCGCCACTGGAGTGATCGGTTGGACGCGGTCGCCGAGCCGCTGGTCTCGAACTGGGTGGCCGCCGGAAGCAGGTACACGGCCCGCTTGGGGTTCAGGTCGCCGGCCGTGCCAGGCATGGCGGCCATGGCCGCGGTTGCCGACGGGTACGGGTCGATGACGACCAGCAGGTCGAGCTTGTCCATGGCGCGTTTCATCTCCAGGCCACGGGTCTGGGAGTTGGGTGCATGGCCCCAGAAGAACACGCC
>JAYVRP010000058.1:0-8816 GCA_043776215.1 Rhodoferax sp.
GGATCTTCGCCGATCAGTTTCTTGAGGCGGCGCTGAACCGCGCTCATTACCGCCTCGCCGCGATCAATCTTCACGCAGCCGGTGATGCCTTCGTCGGTATCGACGCGCAGCACGGCGAGGCGGGGCAGCTTTCCGTCCGGCGTGCCGTCGCCGGAGCCGGGCAGGCCCGCACGCCAGCGAAACGAATCACCCGCATAGGGTTCTTCCAGCAGGTAGCAACGGATGTCCGTGATCTTCATGGCTTAACGTGAAATAACTTTCATGACGCGGGGTGACGAGTGGGCATCATGAAAGTTAGTTGATCGCCGCGTCGAGGCCCTTGAGGATCGCATCGGTCGCTTTCTCGGCATTCTGCTGACCCACGAGGATCTTCTGGAACTCCGGCAGCACGACGTTCTGTGACCAGCCGGCGAAGCCGACGAAGCTCGGCGGCAGACGCCCGAAGCTCAGTGTCTCCCCGGCCGGCTTGTAGAGCGGGTTGCCGGTGATGCGCGCATCCCGTGCCAGCTGCGCGTTGGCCGGGAAGTAGCCGGTTTCCTCGAGGAAGGCGATCGACGGATCGGCTTCGCCCCAGAAACTGATCCAGTCCCAGGCAGCCTGCTCGGCATCCTTCTTCATCAGGCCGTTGTACAGGTAGGTCAGGCGCGCGATGCGCGCAGCCGGGCCGGCCGGTTTGGCAGCCGTACCGAGCTCGCTGGGCTTGAGCGCGCGCGTCATCTCCACCAGCGAGCCGGTGTGATGCCAGGTCATCGCGGTCTGGCCGGTCTTGAAACCTTCCATGATCTGGCGGAACCCATCGTTGGTGGCACTGGGCGGCACGACCTTGTGCACGGTGGCCAGATCCGAGAACCATTTGATCGCCGCAAGCGTCTTCGCCCGGTCCATCGCGTTCTTGCCGTCGATGACGAAGGGTGAGCCGAAAGCCTCGATCAGGTCGATGATGTAGGCGGCGCCACCGGGACCGGCGCGCATGCCAAAGCCATAGCGGTTCTTGGACGGATCGGTCAGTTTTTTCGCCGCCGTGACGAACTCGTCGAGGTTCTTCGGCGGCCCGCTGATTCCGGCCTGCTCGAACCAATCCTTGCGGTAGTAGACCCAGTCGACAAAGGTGAAGGCGGGGACACCGTAGATCTTTCCCTTCGACGTGGCACCCAGCCAGCGATCACCGGGGAAGTTCGCCTTCTGCGACCAGCCGTTCACGCGAGCGGTGACGTCCACCAACCCATCCATCGCCAACATGTCTGCCAGGCGCTCGGCCGTGATCATCGTGACGTCGGGGCGCGTCTTCGCCATCACGGCGGCGGTGAACTTGGTCATGTACTCGGGGTTCGGAATGTTCTCCTGCGTCAGCGCAATTTGGGGGTAGCGCTGCTTGAACAGTTCCATCACCCTTTGCATGCCCTTGAATTCCTCCTGGCTGGTGAAGTGATGCCAGTAGGTGACCTTGGCTGCCGTCTGTGCTCGCAGGCTTGGCGCCACCAACGCGAGGCTGGCGGCTGCCGTGGCGCCGAGTGCGGTGCGGCGGGTAAAGTTCGTCATGGTGGCCCTTGTGTGGTGCTGACCAGCCCTAGTCTAGGACGCCAAGTGGCGATCCATTTCGGTACTTACCCTGACCATGACGATAAAGACGGAACATCGGGGGATTTTTGGTGTTTCACCTCTTGAAACGAGACCTGCAAGCAGCTCTCGAAAAGTGCCTGGACATAATGGAGGTGCTCGCCAGCGCGCCAAATGGCCTGATGTGCCTTCCGGTGCGCCCCATCGGTGATGGCAATGTGCGCCTCGTTCAGGCGCCTCGTTCAGGCGCCTCGCCTTGGAGCGCTCTCGAAGCAGCGGTCTGCAGGCATCCAATGGAGGCTCGATGGCATCAGTTCGATTCAGGGATATCGCAAAGAACTTCGGCAGAGTCAAGGTCCTCAATGGACTCAGCTTCGACATCGCGGACGGTGAGTTTGTGGTCCTGGTCGGGCCCTCTGGTTGCGGCAAGTCGACCTTGCTGCGAATGCTCGCGGGCCTGGAGGACATCACCGCGGGCCAAATTTCAATCGATGGCAGGGTCGTCAATGACCTGGCACCGAAAGACCGCGACATCGCGATGGTGTTCCAGAGTTATGCGCTGTATCCGCACATGACCGTCATGGACAACATGGGATTCAGCCTCAAACTGCGCAAGGCCGGCGCCAGGCTCACCGGGGAACGGGTCGACAATGCGGCCCGCATTCTCAGCCTCGACGCGTTGCTGCAGCGTTTTCCACGCGAACTCTCCGGTGGCCAGCGGCAGCGGGTCGCCATGGGGCGGGCCATCGTGCGCGATCCCAAGGTCTTTCTGTTCGACGAGCCCTTGTCCAATCTCGACGCCAAGTTGCGCGTGGCCATGCGAGCCGAGATCAAGTCCTTGCACCATCGCTTGAAGACAACCACGGTCTATGTCACGCATGATCAGATCGAGGCGATGACGATGGCGGACCGCATTGTCGTCATGCGGGACGGCACGATCGAACAGATCGGGCCACCGCTGGAACTGTTTGACTTGCCCCAAAATCTGTTCGTGGCACAGTTCATCGGCTCACCGGCCATGAACGTGTTCAGTGGCACGGTGCGCCGGCAGGGCGGCCAACGCTCGGTGCTGGCCCAAGGCTGTGAATGGCCGCTGGCGATGGCCGCGTCTGCCGCAGACGGGCAGGCGGTTCACTACGGCGTACGACCTGGGGACATGGAGATCGGCACCGCTGGGCAAGGCGTTGACGCGACCGTCGTCGTCGTGGAGCCGACCGGGGCCGAGACGGAACTGGTGCTGCGGGTCGGAGAGATCACACTGGTGGTCGTCCATCACGGTCGTACGACGCTGCGGCCCGACGACGTCATTGGTCTGCGCATCGACGCCAACAAGGTGCATCTTTTCGACGCCGTGAATGAACAGCGACTGTCGTGACGGCACGGGCTTCAATGCGCCACGTTCGGGTCGATGACGACACTTGACAGCAAGCCACCGAAGCGCTGATCGCGATCGGTCTGCTGGTGCCGGATGCTGTGCGCTTGTTTTTGCACCGCGACCTGACAGACCAGGCATTTGCGCTCGAACGGGCGTCTGGCTGCCCAGGTACTGGTCGGCTGCGGCGTCATCGTCCAGCGATGGCGGGTTCATCGCTGCCCATCGGTGCTGCAGGTCGCTGAGATCGATGCCCTGCACCCGGCGCTCGTGGATGATGGGGTGGAACCGGTTCTGCACGTCGGGCCGGGCGCGGGAGATCTCGTCTATGAACACCGCCTGCGCACCCCACACCGAAGCGGGGGTCTCGACAAAACGCAACTGGCCCTCGATCATCAAGATGGAGGGCCGGTGGGGTGAAGTCTGGACGCAATTCAACGCCCATGGCTCATTCCTCGAACAGTTCTGAATGTGTGCCCGCGCGCACAAAAATGATGGCGTTGCGAGAGAGACGTTCCCAGTCTTTGAGGAATGTCTTGGTGTAGTCGCAAGCTCTGGCGGTGCAGCCCGCTTACTGCTGGCGGGCTTTTTCGAGGTCATCGATCAGCGCATCGGCAGAGTCAAAACGGGCGGCACGCACCTTCGTCAGCGCGCGCGCTTCTTCCATCGCCGCACGGGTCTGGGCGTTGGGCACCTTCAACTCCAGTGGAAAAGCCTGATCGTTCACCACGCGCTTGAGCAGGATGCGCACGGCATCCGACACAGACAGCCCCATGACCGCCAGGGCCTCGCTGGCTTGCGTCTTGATTTCGTCGTCCACCCGGACGTGCAGCATCGTGGAATGGGCCATGTCAGGATTCTCCGTTTGTGCAATCATGTATCGCAGATGCGATACGATCAATGGTGGTGTCAGATCAACGGCGCGGATCTGCATATGCACCTGATTCCGCGCTACAAGGGCGATGTGCCGGACCCGCGCGGCGGGGTACGCTGGGTGATTGCCGGCAAGGCAGACTACTGGACGCAGCGATGACCGCGGACGAACTCCTCTCCACATTCAGTAGCTTGCACATGGCACCGGCCAACGGTGGCCGCGCCGTGCACAAGCCACTGCTGGTGCTGTTCTGGCTGGCGCGCATTGAACGCGGCGAGCCGCGCTTGGCCCGGTTCGTGACGGTGGATGGCGCGTTCAAGAACCTGTTGACGGAATTTGGTTCGAGCAACTCGCCCAACACGCGCCACCTGCCGTTCTGGCACCTGGGCAACGATGCCGATGGCGCGGTGTGGGAACTGCAGACGGAACGCGGCATCCGCATACTAACAACAGGCCCAGCGCCCGGCCTGACCTGGCTACGGCAGCGCGACGTCCGCGCCGGTTTCACCCCGGTATTTGACGAACTGCTGCGGCGCAATGCCGCGCTGCGCGCCACGCTGGCCAGGCGCCTGCTGGTGGATCACTTCTCGGAGACCTTGCACACCGACATCGCCGCGCAACTGGGGCTGGACCTGGATGCCGATGTTGGAATGCAAACCAGCGGCAAACCCGCAAGGCGCCGGGACCCGGCCTTCCGCGACCGCGTGTTACGCGCCTACGAGTACCGCTGTTGCGTCTGCGGCTTTGACCTGCGCATTGGCAACGTGACGGCCGGGCTGGAGGCGGCACACATCCAATGGTTTACCGCAGGCGGCCCCGACGTGGAGACGAACGGCCTTGCCATGTGCGCCCTGCACCACAAGCTGCTGGACCTCGGCGCATTTACCGTGGAGCCGGTCAATCTGACAATGCGCTTCAGCCAGAACCTGCAACTGGGCGAGGCGACCCGGGGGCATTTGCTTTCGTACCACGGGGCGGGGATCATTCAGCCGCAGAGTACGGCGTACAGGCCGGAGCGGGTGTATCTGGAGTGGCATGGGGACCAGGTGTTCAAGAAGCCGAGTCGGGAGTGAGGCCCGCGGTAACGTCATTTCCATTTCCGATTGCCTGTGCTAATCTAAAGCCATGAACACCGCACTCAGTCCTATCGTCTCGGAATTCGAAACAGAAGAACAAGCGGCCAGCCACGACCAGTGGTTTCGCGCGGAAGTGCAGAAGGCGCTTGACAGCACCGCCCCTCGCATTCCGCATGACCATGTCATGGCCGAGATGCGCGAATTGATCCAGTCCAAGAAAGACAAGCGCGCTCGTGCTCGTTGACTGGAATCCGCTGGCCAGGGCGTCGCTGCAGACCATTCTGGATTTCATTGCGGATCGCAACGTTTCGGCCGCACAGGACTTGCTTCAGGTGATCGAAGCGGCAGCGGAGGCATTGCCGCTACACCCGTATTTGTATCGTTCCGGTAGAGTTCCAGGCACGAGAGAAATCGTCGTGCATCCAAACTACATCGTTGTCTATCGCGTGGCAGACAAGGTCGAAATTCTGAACGTCTTGCACGCGCGCCAGCAGTATCCGAAGGCGTAGTCGGGCGCGATTCGCACACTCCATCGTTTGGCTCGCATACCTGGCATCGGTGCACAGGCAGGACAAATCATTAACGGCTGCCGCATCGAGGGCGGCAAAGCTCTGAAATCTCATGGAGCGTGCTTTCACTCAGCCATCGAACGGTGTGCTTGCCTCCTCCATCGATTGGTGCATCGAATCCGCTGCCCACGAGCAGGCAGCCCTTTGATGAATAAATGTACCGATCATGGTCGCGCTCGAACCTGTCCCGAAATTCCACCTGAAGGCTGATACCCCGGATGCCGTCGCCTTGGGCGAATCCTTCAATTGCACGTGCGCACTGGCCCGCCGATTGAACTGCTGGAAACGGCCGACATACGATCCGATACAAGCACTTGCCCATCAACCGCGAAGAATCCAGGCATCCGGGAAATGGCGGGCCCGATCTCGCCCGAACAGCAGCATGCCGCCAATGGTGGGGACTTTTTTACCTTGATGAACTGTCAACAAGCGCAAGGTTTGCAGATCACTCCGTTTGAGTTTGCGTCGTGGCGCAAATGACTCGGAAGCTGCTCGGAAGTCAATCGCTTCCGAGTCGAGGTCGGGCATGGCCTGTTCGTCAAAATGTTTCACCGCGCGCGAAGCGCCGCAGCTCCTCGATCATTTCGCGGTCGGCACGGCGGTTGGTCGAGCCGACCCGCACGTAGACTCCGGCCTGTGGGCCTTCGCGCTGGAGGAAATGTGGCCGTCCGGGGCTGGGATACACCTGCAGCGCCAGCACGTGTGTGTTGCGCCAGGGCAGAATCTCCAACTTTGGCGCCAGCCGCGGAGCAATGCTGTCGCTGATGATGCTGACCAAGCGCTCCTCCAGATCAAGCGGTGACTTGACGCCGCGAACGTGTCGGGTCGCGTCTTCGACGCCAATCAACTGCGTACCGCCGGCCGTGTTGGCAAACGCCAAAATGGTGCGCAGGACGCCGTCGGCAGAAGACAGATCGCGCTTGAACTCCAGTGTCTTCCCCTCGGGGCGCTTGAGAATTTCAAACAGCCCCCACTACGAAATCTACTCAGAAGCGCTCACACGGTCGCGGCTTCCGAGTAGGCATCCGGCTTGGCTCACAGTTGGTTCGGGTACGACCGACGGGTCGTTCAGGGCGTGGCGCGGCTCAACGGGGCCTCCGCGGATCTACCAAATCTCAGTCCGCACCCTGTAGGGTTGCGATCAAGGGGCATCGGATTTGCCCCCGCACTGCACAGCATCGGGCAACCAGGTCGACCAGCGCGGCTTCCATGCCTTGCAAATCGGCCAGCTTTGCGCGCACATCTATCAGTTTGTGCTGCGCCTGCTCGCGCGCTTCATCGCAGTGCGTGCCATCTTCGAGCTTGAGCAATTGGGCAATCTCGTCCAGGTTAAACCCCAGCCTCTGGGCGGCCTTGATGAACCGTACCCGCCCCAGGTCAGCCACGCCATATCGCCGCACGCTGCCAACCGGCCGGTTTGGCTGGTGCATCAAGCCTTTGCGCTGGTAGAAACGGATGGTTTCCACATTGACCCCCGCACTGGTTTTACTGAAAGGACTTGCCGTGAAAAACCTGTTCACCGCCATCACCATCGCTGTTGTGGCTATTCCAGCCAGCGCCGCCATCAGGACGGTCACTTTGGCGGTGCCGTCCATGGACTGCCCGGTTTGCCCTATCACCGTCAAAAAAGCCTTGACGCAAGTGCCGGGTGTCAGCCAGGCCAGTGTGAACTTCGACAAGCGTCAGGCGGTGGTCACGTTTGACGATACAAAAACAACCATTGAAGCGCTGACTCAATCCACCAAGACTGCGGGCTATCCGTCCAAATTGGTGGTTGGCGTCAATTGAACCCCGTCACACTGAAGTCCACACTGACTTGCCCGGAGTGCGGATTTTTTAAGCCGAGACGATGCCGACCGACGCGTGCCAGTGGTTCTATGAGTGTACGCAGTGCCATGCGGTGCTCAAGCCACTCGCAGGTGACTGCTGCGTGTTCTGTTCCTATGGGACCATTCCCTGCCCGCCAATTCAGGAGAGCAGCGCGCAAGGCGGTTGCTGTGGCTGACATATATCGCCTGACGCTCGCATTTTTCCTTGCATCAGCGTCGACCCAACTATTGCCAGTTCTCGCTGTGCCTGCGCCAATCGGTTCGCCGTGGGTTTGGCCATTCCTTTGACATGGCGCCGCATTTTCCGGATGACGTCATCGAATGTCTCGACGCCATCGACCATGTTTCACGCCTGTGCGGCGTCGGGCGCCCTGGGGTGACGGTCGCAATGCCATGGGGGAGCCTCGGCCACACATCGATGGAACCCATCGCAGCCCTTATGTTCGCCGGGTCACAGACAGTCGCCGGGGCGGCTGATTCAATACATTCATTGGCGTCCGCTCATGTACTCTTTTCCAGGACCGGTGGCGCAAAGGAGTTCATCATGTACATCGGTGCCGGCGCCATTCTGATCATCATCCTGATCGTGTTATTCCTGAGGTAACGCGCTCCACGACCGGATCTTGTCTTTGACGTAGCCGTTCTCCGCGTCTGGGCGCGGATGGCTACTATTGCTTTGGCAATTGCGCAAACATGTGCTGAGTTGTGCTGAGTTGTGGCACTGCTTGACGAAAGACGCGGACAACACCCTGACCACTTTGCAGCGCCGTCGCGTGTCCCGACGAGCAGTTGCGGCGCCGGTTGAACGCGAGACCAGCCCTCGCCTACCCGGTGCTACCATCTCCGGAGTGATGGTTGATCAAGCACGCGCTGTGATTGAGCACGCTGCGCGGGGCTTGATCGACGTGGAGTAAGTGCTGCTCCTGTCTCAGGATTGATTTTTGCAAACCCCATTTCACCGGTCGGCCTGAGCCTTTCAACAGCTCGGGGCGAACGGTTTTGCAGTTGTCGCGATTTCCGAAGATCTCAAGAGGCCAACCAGTCTGCAGCAGCCAGCATGTCACCCTAGCGCCCATGAACCACTCACCCGATCTGACCGCCGCCCTGGAGGCTGCCACCGAACGTTACCGAACCCGCAACCCGCAAAGCGCACGCGCGATGGCCAGCGCCAGCGACGCGCTGCCCGGTGGCAACACCCGCAGTGTGCTTTTTTACGAGCCGTTTCCCTTGTACATGGTGCGCGGCGCGTCGTGTTACCTGTGGGACACCGATGGCCATCGCTATCTGGATGCGCTCGGTGAATTCACGGCCGGCATCTATGGCCACTCCGACCCGCATATCCGCGCTGCCATCGAGCGGGCCTTGCACGGCGGACTGAGCCTGTCGTCGCATACCGACGGCGAGGCAGCGCTGGCGCATGCCATCCAGCTGCGGTTTCCGTGCATGGAGCTGCTGCGCTTCACCAATTCGGGCACCGAGGCCAATCTGATGGCGCTGGCGGTGGCGACGGTCCACACCGGCCGACGCAAGATACTGGTG
>JAYVRP010000059.1:0-2656 GCA_043776215.1 Rhodoferax sp.
CGGCGACCTGCATGCCTACGGCCCGGACGCCGTGCGCTTCTACACCAAGCGCAAGACGATCACGCAGCGTTGGCCATCCGCCGGTGTCCGTGAAGGCGCTGTGTTCAGCTTTCCCAGTAACCGCTAGTCAACGCTGCAAGGTACGGGCGGCGGCACCGTCAAGCGCGCCGGTCAACGCGTCCAGCAGGGGCGAATCGAGGTTCCAGCAGTGCCAGTACAGGTCCACCGCCAGCATCGTCGCGGGCGCCAGATTGACCAGTTTCCCAGCTTGCAGTAACTGGTGCACCTGTAATTCCGGCACCACACTGGCCCCCCACCCGGCCAGCACGGCACGCACCTGCCCCTCGGAGCTGGGAACGAAACGCTGGTTCAGTGCCACACGCTTCAAAGCGCAGGCACGCCGCACGAAACGGGCCTGCAGATCATCCTTGCGGTTGAACGCAATGAACACCACCGCCCGGAAATTGTGGGCCGTGAGTCCCCCCGGGCAATGCGTGCGCGCGAAATCCGGGCTCGCCACGGCGACATAACGCATCGCCCCCAGCGGCACCACCTTGCACCCCCGCAGGGGTTGGCGCAGTGCTGTGACACACCCCAGCACCTGGCCTTCGCGCAGCCACTCGTGGGTGAAATCCTGGTCGTCGGTAATGATCTCCAGCGGCAATCCGGCTACCACAAGGTCCGTCAGCGCCGGCAGAACCCAGGTCGCAATGCTGTCTGCATTGACTGCAATCGACATGCGTTCTTCCTCGCGCGCCGTGGCGGCACCCGGCGCCAGCCCGTGCAAGTCATGGTCGAGGTCGGCCCGCAACAGGCGCATCTGCATCGCATGGCGCAGCAGCAGGCGACCGGCCGTGGTGGCCCTGAGCGGCCGGCTGCGAACGATCAGCACGGCGCCCGCCTGCGCCTCCAGCGATCGCAAGCGCTGCGACACGGCGGACTGCGTGATCGAGAGGCGCTGCGCCGCGCGTTCGAAACCGCCCTCCTCGACGATGGCGGCAAGGCATTCCAGCGCGTGGGGGTCGAAGGCTTGCATTGTTGTATTAGTAATACTGATGAACTCGTAAAGAGTTTAATCAAACTGTTCATGCAAGGTGACTTGGAACACACTGCAAACCCCAGCTTCCACCAACCCCACCGAGGAGTCAAGCATGCGCGTCGGATGCCCCAAGGAAATCAAGAACCATGAATACCGTGTCGGGCTGACACCGGCCAGCGCCCACGAACTGGTGGCGCACGGCCATCACGTGCTGGTCCAGTCAGGTGCTGGCGCGGCCATTGGCCTCACCGACGATCACTACCTGGCAGCCGGTGCCAAGCTGGTACCCGACGCGCCGACGGTATTCGCGCAGGCCGACATGATCGTGAAGGTGAAGGAACCGCAAGCGCACGAATGCGCCATGTTGCGCCCGGGCCAGATCCTCTACACCTATCTCCACCTGGCGCCCGATCCGGCGCAGACGAAGGCGCTGATCCAGTCCGGTGCTGTGTGTATTGCCTACGAAACCATCACCGGGCCGGGTGGTGGCTTGCCGCTGCTGGCCCCCATGAGTGAAGTGGCGGGCCGCATGGCGGTGCAGGCCGGGGCCGCGCACCTGGAGAAATCCAAGGGTGGCATGGGCGTCCTGCTCGGTGGAGTGCCGGGCGTGCCGGCCGCCCACGTCGTCATCATCGGCGCCGGGGTGGTGGGTACCCATGCCCTGCAGATGGCCGTGGGCATGGGTGCGCGGGTCACCGTGCTCGACAAGAGTGTCGACCGGCTGCGCCAGCTCGACCTGATTTTCGGCAACCGCATCAATACCGTCTACTCCAATGCCCACAGCCTGGAACATGCCGTGCTGGATGCGGAGCTCGTCATCGGTGGTGTCCTCATTCCGGGCGCTGCGGCTCCCAAGCTGGTGAGCCGCTCCATGGTGGCACGCATGAAAAAGGGCGCGGTAGTGGTCGATGTCGCAATCGATCAGGGGGGCTGCTTCGAGACGTCCCACGCCACGACCCACGCCGACCCGACGTATGTCGTGGATGGCGTGGTGCATTACTGCGTGGCCAATATGCCCGGTGCGGTTGCACGCACCTCGACCTTCGCACTCAACAACGCCACCATCGGCCACGCGCTGGAACTGGCCGACAAGGGATGGAAACAGGCGTTGCGCGACGACGCACACTTGCTGCACGGGCTGAACGTGGCGCATGGCCATGTGACGTACGAAGCCGTGGCCCATGACCTCGGTCACGCCTGGGTGCCGGCCGCGACGCTGCTCGACTGACGCAACGATCGGCCGGGTCGCGCAGTCAACCGGCTTTCAGGCAAGCGCGCAGTGCGGCATCGAAATGCGCCGCGCGGAGGCTCTGGTAACCCATGATCTTGCCCTCTTCATCCCACCGCCGCAGCTGAATCGCATCGGCGAAAAACGGCTCGGCTGCGAAGGCCTGCACCTCGGCGGACGCCATCGGCCCACCCTGCAGCTTCAAGGAGAGCCTGGACGCTTCCGATAGCTGCTCGAAATAACCCGGCTCCAGCGCCGCCAGGTAGCGCTTGGCCGCCACATGCAAGCGTACCGGCTCGGTGACCTCGGGCCCGAACCATTGCGACAACCAGGCCGAACCGGTGGCCTCATGTTGCGTGTCGATGCCGCTGTCGGCGACGTCCTGCGGC
>JAYVRP010000060.1:0-2655 GCA_043776215.1 Rhodoferax sp.
CTCCACCCACACCGGCTGGAACCGGGTGCCGGCGCCCGCCAGGGGCATGAACGGGAAGATCGACTGCAGCTTGGCAAACAGGTTCAGGAACTGGTCGCCGGCACCAAAAATCACGCTGGGCCGCACGATGGTCAGGTCGAGCCCGCCGGCTGCCAGCGCGGCTTCGCCCTGCGCCTTGCTGCGCTGGTACATCGAGGGGCCATTGGCGGTCGCACCCAGAGCGCTGACATGTACCACGCGGCGCACACCCGCCGCCTGGCAGGCGAGCACCAGCTTCTGCGCCAGCGCCACGTGAACGTGGGCAAAAGCCTGCTGGTTGCCATGCAGGATGGCCACCAGGTTGATCACGGCGTCGTGCCCGCGCACCAGCCGGGTCAACGCAGCCTCATCGTGGATGTCGGCCACCACGACATCCACCCAGGGCAGGGTCAGGACCGATTTTCCGTTGTCCGGGCGGCGCGTGGGCACGGTCAGCCGGCAGTTCAGCTGCGAGGCCTTTTCGCAGACATGGCGACCGACAAATCCGGTGCCACCGAGGACGAGAATTCTTTTCATGCTGCTGCGTGTTGCCGGTTCACGGCAGTTCCTTGTTTTCGGTCTCCGCTGCGCCCAGGCGCGGGCCGACCGTGCCCAGCCGCGCCTTGAGCGACTGGGGCTGCCCGCTCAGGATCGCGGCGTAATTGGTGGTGTTGCTCAGCACCTTCTTGACGTAGTCGCGGGTTTCTGCAAACGGTACGTTCTCGGCCCAGATGGCGGCCTCCAGGATCGGCCCGTTGCGCCAGTTGCGCGGGCGCCCCGGCCCGGCGTTGTAGGCGGCGGCTGCCATGGGCATCGAGCCTGCGAAATCGTCCAGTACCAGCTTGAGGTAACCGGTGCCGATGGCGATATTGGTGTCGCGGTCGGTGATCTGGTCAGGCGTGAAGTTGACCAGACCGATCTTCTTGGCTGTCCACTTGGCGGTGGCCGGCATGACCTGCATCAGGCCCGAGGCCCCCACGTTGGAGCGGGCGTCGGTGATGAAGCGGCTTTCCTGGCGGATCAGGCCATACACGTAGGCCGGGTCCAGGCCGATCAAGTGGGCGCGTTTGACCACGGCCGCCTGGTGCGGCATCGGGAAGCGCTGCTCGAAATCAATCACGGCGCGGGTGCGTTCGCTGGTGTTGATGCAGCGGTCCCAGACCTCGCGCTGGCAGGCGAGATCGGCAGCAGCAAGTAGTGCCCGGTCGTCCAGGCCACCGCGGTCGTGCAGGCCGATGCTGTAGTTCCATTCGCGTACGCCTTCGCTGCGCAGGCCGATGGCAATGGCATATAAAGCGCGGTTCAGGCCGGCATTGGCGCGTGCCGATTCACGTTCTTCCACCGTCAGGGATGCGGGTTTTTCCGGCACGGTGATCTTGCGCCCCAAATCTTCCAGCGCAAGCTGTTCGTAGAAGCCCCGCACGCTGGCGATGCCCTCCAGCAGCCGTGTGGCCTCCAGGCGCTCGGCCTCACTGCGCCCCGGGCTGAGCAATGCACGCGCCCTCCAGTAGGCCCAGGCCGGGTCCCGGCGCTGCTGCTCGGTCATCGCGGTGGTGGCTTCCAGCACTTGCGGCCACATGCCGGCGCGTAATGCGGCGCGCACCTTCCAGGCCAGGTGATCCTCGTGCAAGAACTTGTCCTGCGCGTTCTCGAACCAGGGCATGGCGCTGTCGGACAGGCGTTGTGCTGCGCGTTTACCGATCACGCCCCAGACCCAGCTGCGCTCTTCCTGCGTGAGTTGCGTTTTCCAGCGCAGTTTGTCCAGCTGCGCGGCCGCCTGCGCCGGGTCTTCCGTGGCCAGGCGAATCAGTGCCAGCGTGACGAGCTCCTTGGTGCGTGGCAACAAGGCGGTGAGTTTCTCGTCAAGGTAACGCGAGGGGTTGCTGTAGATGGTGTTGGCCTTGGCGGCCCAATCCGGGTTGAGCAGCCCCAGGGCCTGGGTGACCACACGCAAGCGCTCGTTTTCCATGCCCAGTCGCGCACGCAGCCATGCACCGTGGGGCTTGAGTTTGCCGGCCTTGAGTTGCTGCTCGGCGGCTGCGGCACAACCTTCGTCCGCCTCGCGCTGGGCAAGCCAGAATTCCTGCACCTGGCCCGCAACATCGGCCGCTCCGGCATTGAAGTCGGCCAGCAGCGCGTAACACCGCACGGAACGGTCGTCGTTCATGCGGAACTTGGGGTACTCGGCATTGAAGGTGGCCCACTCCCGCCGCTGCCCGAGCATCAGGAGCCAGTCGTTGCGCAGCCGGTCTTCCTGGTAGGTGCCGGCAAAACGCTGCAGGAAACCCTGGACCTCGGAAGGTGTGGCTTCGTCCAGCCGGGCGCGCAACTCCCAGTACGCAGCCCAGGGTTCCAGCACATGGCCGCGCAACTGGGGCAACTGGGCGCTCAGGCGCTTGCGGTCGGCCTTCTTGAACGCTTCGGCCATGTCGAGGACGATCTCGTCGGCACGGGCGGTGTCTTTGGTTTGCGCATTCGCACTATGGGCTGGGTAGGCCACCAGCAGCAGCGACAGTGCGATCGATGTCAAAATGGCGGCGAACTGCATGTGGGGATTATGGACAACTCCGAAGACCAGAAGTCGCTGGAAAAGAAAGCCCTTCGCAAGGCATTGATCGAACAACGCCTGCACATGCC
>JAYVRP010000061.1:0-2649 GCA_043776215.1 Rhodoferax sp.
CCCTGCACCATGCGCTGCATCGCGGTCGCAGCGAGTTTGCGCACCGACACGGTACCAAAGCGCAGGTGCACGCCCAGGTAACTCGGCCCTTTGATGGCCGGGAAATCGCGTGCGGCATGGTAGTCGTCCATACGCTCGAAGAATTCGGCAAAGAGCAGGTTTGCGCCGCTGGCGCCAGCAGGCAGGTGCAGGCTGTGCAGGTTGGTCGTCTCGAATCCGATGTCGGTCAGGCGGGGTACTGCCTGGCGCATTGCGGGGGGCAGTGCCGCCAATGCACCCAGGTGCGGCACGCAGTCGTGCTCAGGCATCGCAGTGGCGCTGATCCGGGCCAGCCAGGCGTTCTTGTAGGGCGTGAAGACCGTGTACGGCGTGCCGGTCTTGGTGAGCAATTCCCTGCGCTCCAGCACCACGTGGTCCTTGACCGTGTGCAGTGCCACGCCCATCGCGGCCAGCGCGCCCAGCACTTTGCTATCACGCGAGATGGCCTGAGGCTCATAGTCGTGCGCCGCAAATACGGATTGGGCCCCCAGCGCGCGCGCCAGTTGCACGATTTCATCGCTCGCCACGCCATGGCGCACGATCAGGCCCGCGTCGGGCACTGTCGCACCAACGCGAAGTTGCGCATCCAGGTCAACCAGTGACTCGCGGATGAACTCGACACGCCGGTCCGCGCGCGGCAGCGGATCGAGAATGGCGCGGTCGAACACGAAGGCGCAGTACACGCGTCGGCAAGACTTCAACGCCAGATGCAATGCCGCGTTGTCGTCGATACGCAGGTCGCGGCGAAACCATACCAACCCGCAAGCAAATTCTTTTTCCATCTTGGCCGCTAAAATTGAAATATGACCGGCGATTTTGCTCCCATCAACCTCACGAACCATTTTCTGATCGCGATGCCGGGGCTGGAGGACGCAAGTTTTGCGCGCAGCGTGGTTTACGTGTGTGAGCACAGCGAACGTGGCGCACTCGGGCTGGTCATCAACAAGCCCAGCGACATCAATCTGAAAGTGCTGTTCGACAAGGTCGAGTTGCCCTTGGGACGCGCGGACCTGATGCAGTCGCCCGTGTTCCAGGGCGGGCCTGTTCAGGTGGATCGCGGCTTTGTCCTGCATGAACCCACCTTTGCCCGCCATGAGCAACCCGCTGAATCGGTGTATGCCTCGACCATGTCCATCCCGGGCGGCCTGGAGATGACCACCTCGAAGGATGTACTCGAAGCGCTGTCCACCGGTGCCGGGCCGCGCAAGGTGTTGGTATCGCTGGGGTATTCCGCATGGGGTGAAGGCCAACTCGAGTCCGAGCTCGGAGACAATAGCTGGCTCACCGTCGACGCCGACATTTCCGTCATCTTCGATACCCCGGTCGAGCAGCGTTATGACAAGGCGCTCGGCCTGCTCGGGTTGCAGGTGTGGATGTTGTCCCCGCAGGCCGGCCATGGATGAGGCGGCCAACGTGGATCAACATCAGGCACTGCCGGCGCACCTGCGGACGTTCCTGGCACTGGACTTCGGCATGAAGCGCACCGGAGTGGCCGTGGGCAACCGCATGTTGCGAATTGCCCAGCCGCTGCCGACGATTCGTGCCGAGGGCACGGCCAGGTTCGCACTGATTCGCGAACGCCTGGACGAATGGCAATCCGATGCGCTGGTCGTTGGTGTTCCATTTCACCCGGATGGTGCCGAGCACGAAAACACCGTGCGCGCGCGCAAGTTCGCACGTTCCCTGCGTGGCAGATTTGCCTTGCCTGTGTATGAGGTGGACGAGCGTTACAGCACCACGGAGGCGCTCGCCAATGGCGCGCAGGATGCAGATGCAGGGGCCGCCTGCATCATCCTGGAGCAATTTCTGAGGAGTATCACGTGACCGCTGCCGCAGGCCTTCTGGTGCTGGACGCCGAAGCCCTGTACCGGGAGTTGCTGCGCGGTGTGGGTGCCTTGTGGGGCGCCGATACCCGCCTGGTGGGCATCGCGTCGGGCGGAGCCTGGCTGGCGGAGCGGCTGCAGGCCGACTTGAAGGCACCGGGCAGACACGGTGTGATCTCCTCGGCCATGCACCGCGACGATTACGCCCGGCGCGGCCTGTCGGCCGGAGAACCGACACGCCTCCCGTTTGAAGTGAACGGTGCCCGCATCCTGATACTGGATGACGTGTTGTACACCGGGCGCACCATCCGCGCCGTGGTCAACGAGTTGTTCGACTATGGGCGACCGGCCCGTGTCCAACTGGCCGTGCTGGTAGACCGTGGCGGGCGCGAGTTGCCGATCCAGGCCGACTTTGCCGCCGCACGGGTCACGCTGGCGGCTTCGCAGTCGCTTGCGCTCAGGCGCGATCCAGCGGGCACGTTTTCCTTCCAGGTAGAGGCTGTCCGCTGATGTGCGTCATGCTTCCCCCGGTAACCGGCTGAACCACAGGCAGACAGATCGACAGACAGGCAGGCAGCGTGTTGTACAAACGAAACCCCCAACTCAACAAGCATGGCGAATTGGTGCACTTGCTGTCGATCGAGGGTCTGCCAGCCAGCATCTTGACCCAGGTGCTGGACACCGCATCCAGTTTCGTGAGTGTCAACGACCGTGAGGTCAAGAAGGTGCCGCTGCTGCGCGGGCGCAGTGTGTTCAATCTATTCTTCGAGAATTCGACACGCACGCG
>JAYVRP010000062.1:0-2644 GCA_043776215.1 Rhodoferax sp.
AGGGCGTTGGCCACCAGCTCCCCTTCGCCACGCCCCGCAGCGATCTGCTGGTGGGCTTTCGCCAGTTCCTCACCCACCTGCGGCACGGCTTCGGCAATCCTGGCGACGGCTGCGCGAAAACTGGCCGTGCGTTCGCCAATTCCTGTCAGGTCGCGTCCCATTTTGGTGAGGTCACCACCCACGCGGGTGGCCTCCTCCTTGGAGATGGCATGCGCCAGGGGCGTGGCCAGGGATGCCAGCAGCCAGACCAGCACCAGCACAACCAGGTGGACGGTTTTCATGCGGGTGCACCCACGGGCTCGTGGATCAACGCGCTGCACCCCGAGCGCTCCAGCAAATCATCGGCAAAATGCCGGTCAGCCGTGTCGAGGGCATTGAACTCCTCGCGCAGCCAGCGCAGACACTTGGCCTGGTACGGAAACGCCTGTTGCACCCAGGGCGCACCATCCACCACGGTCTCGACGGTCTGCCGGCCTGCCGCCAGGGCGTGTGTATTGGCCAGCATCACGGGCAGATAGGTACGCGCGGCTTCGCGCAGCAACCCCAGCAGGGTGTCTGGCAGCGCATCCCGTCGTAACCAGTCGGAATCGGACGGCTCGAGCCCGGAGAGATCCTCCACCAGGTCGACCCAGGCGTAGACGCGGGGCGCGGTTTGCAAGGTCAAGGCCATCGGGGTCGGGTCGAAATGCGCCAGCTGGGTCAACTGCCCGAACACGCCGAAATCGGATGCCCCGGGGCGCCCCCCCAGAAGGAAAGGGTGCTGCTGCAGGTGGGCATCGAAGGCATGCAGAAAGCGTTTGTAGCTGTTTTCGATCGTGCCCCAGGTGTGTTCGTTGGAGCCCACGACATAGAGCCGCCCGATCTGGCGCTGCGAAAACGCACGGTCGAGTTCGGCGATGGTGGCGTCCGACGCGGTCAGCCTGCGCCAGCGCGGCAGGATATTGCCGGCCTGTGCGATGTCCGCCGGATAGTGCCAGCGGTAATGGAACATGGCCTTGGTCAGCCACTCATCGGCGTAGTCCTCCAGCACGCTGTCGATGAATGCCAGCACCGGGTCCTGCGGCCTGACCCGGCGAGCAGAAAATTCGTGGTCGAACCGGCGCAACAGCGGGCTGGAATCGGTGACGGCCGTGACTTGCCCGGATTCATCTGGCAGATAGAAGGTTGGCAACAGTTCCACCTTCGGGGACGGCAGCCCCGACAACGCCGGCGAGCCCGAACCCAGGCTCCGGTAGGCCAGATGGCGGTAACGCAGCAACGCGACCATCTTGCGGGTGTAGGGCGAGCCGGGCGCGCCCTTGAGAACGAGAGGCAATGGGAGGGTCATGGCGGGCCACCAATCATCGGGTTGTGCTCTGGCGGGCTTGTGCGTCGGCCAGTGGTTTCCAGTGCAGCAGGCCGAACAGCAAGGTCAGCATGACGCTGATCGCGATCGGACCACGGTACAGGCGGACATGCTTGAACATCAGCACCAGTTCCAGCACATGCGCGGCCAGAAGGACCAGGGAAAACCGCTGCAACCAGGGGCCCGCATCGTACGGAAGCGCTACAGCCAGACTGACGGCGGCCAGCAGGTAGGTCGCGACAAGGAGAGTTTTGATGGCGGTGTTCAAGGAGGGTCCTCGTGGGTGGGTCACAGGCGAGAGTATCTGACTCAAAGCCCTCTGCGCATGACAACTTTGCGACGCTGTCGCTTCGCCAGCGCGGTCAGCCAGCGGGAAGCCCGAGCCGGGAAGAGCCGGTACAGCAGGTCGAGGATTTTGGCATCGGCCCCGATCAGCAAGCGGGTGTGCCCGTGTTCGATGGCGCGGACGATGGCCGCAGCCGCCTGGTCCGGGGTGGTGCGAGCGTTTTGCGTGAAATTGGCGCGCATCTCCTGCGCCGTCAGTTCGGCGAGCGACAGATCGGCCATGCGCGCATGATCGACGATGTGGGTCTGTATGCCTCCTGGATGCACACACAGCACCCGCACGTTCGAATCGCGCAGTTCCTCTCGCAGGGCGTCACTGAAGCCCCGAACGGCCGCCTTGGCCGCGTTGTACATGCTCTGGGTCGGCACCGAGACCATGGCAAAGATGCTCGATATGTTGACGAGCACTGCCTCGGGCCGTGTGCGCAGTTGCGGCAGGAACGCGCGGCAACCATGCACCACGCCCCAGAAATTGATGTTCATCAGCCACTGCGCGTCTGCCAGTTCCAGGTGCTCCACCGACGCCACCAGACCGACGCCGGCATTGTTGATGACAACGTCGGCGGCTCCGAAGTGGGCCGTGCAGATGTCCGAGAGCGAACGGATGTCCACCTCGCTGCCCGTATCGGTTCGCACAGGGTGGCAAGACGCGCCAGTCGCCTGGACCATGCGTGTTGTCTCGGCGAGTCCTTCTTCATCGATATCGGCCAGCAACAAGCGGGCGCCGCGGACAGCGCAGGCCTTGGCCAGTGCACGCCCTATTCCGGATGCGGCGCCAGTGACCACAACCACTTTGCCTTGCAGTGTTTTCATGCTGCCAAGGGTAACGCCGCTGGTAGCATGGACGGTGTTTGTTCCTGACTATTTTTAACCTTGATCGGAGACTTCTGCATGTTACAGCCTGGCCTCATGATGGACCTTCCCTTGCTGTTGTCCGGCATCATCGACCATGCT
>JAYVRP010000063.1:0-8771 GCA_043776215.1 Rhodoferax sp.
GTGCGGGATCGGTGGCCCCGAGCCGCGCGGCCAGCAGCCCTCCGGTGACGAATACCAACGCACTGGCGACCCCTGCGGCCAGCCGTTGCACCAGCCAGATCGTGGTGTCGGTGAACAAGCCGCTGAATGCCATCAGGATGCTGGCCAGCAGACTGCCCCACATCAGAATGTTGCCCGCGCCATACCGACGCAACAACACCGGCGTGGCCAATGCGCCCAGCAAATAACCCGCGGCATTGCTGGTGTTCATGGCGCCCGCCAGGGCATAGGACCAGCCGAGGTCGGCCCGCATCGGCGGCAGCAGCAGGCCGTAGGCAAAACGCGCCACGCCCAGCGACAGCGCTGCACCGAGGGACAGGCCGATAGCGATGCGCAGCAACGCAATGGGAGCCAGCGGCGGCGGCAGCTTTGCCTTCCGGGGCAAAGACGGTGAACCTTGAAGCTCGGACATGACGCGGGCAGTATCCCACCGGCCACTGGCGCATCAGCGCGTCGCGCTCGCAAGTGCGGCATTGTGCTGCACTAGAATCGCGCTCTTTCCGTGCGCCAGCACCGTGCCGCCCCATCGGTGGCACCCACCCACTCCCTTCCCCATGCCCGCTGCCTGCGCCATTGATTTCGGCACTTCCAATTCGGCCATCGCCCTTCCAGGCAGCGACGGTGTGGAACTGGTCGAACTGGAAAACGGCCAGCACACCATGCCCACGGCCGTGTTTTATGCGGTGGAGGGGCTCGCCGCTTTCGAGGAGCCGCAATGCCATTTCGGCCGCGCGGCCGTCGCTGCGTATGTGGAGGGCGTGGAAGGCCGCTTGATGCGCTCGATGAAAAGCATTCTTGGCTCCACTTTGGCGGACCAGGCCACGGACTCCGGGGGTGGGCGTTCCGTGCGTTATCTCGACGTGGTGGGCAGCTACCTGCGCCACCTCAAGGCCATGGCCGAGCGCCAGACGCGCCAGAGCCTGCGCCAGGTCGTACTGGGCCGTCCGGTGTTCTTCGTTGACGACGAGCCCGAACGCGACGCCGCTGCGCAGACCGCACTCGAGAGCGCGGCGCGTGCAGTGGGGTTCAGCGACATCCGCTTCCAGTTCGAGCCCATCGCCGCAGCGCTGGACTACGAGACCACGATTGCTCACGAGCAGGTGGTTCTGGTGGCGGACATCGGCGGCGGCACCTCCGACTTTTCCCTGGTGCGGGTCGGCCCGCGGCAACGCCAGCGGCCCGAGCGTAAGGAGGACATCCTGGCCAACCATGGCGTACACATGGCCGGCACCGACTTTGATCGCCAGATCGAACTGGCCCATATCCTGCCGGCGTGCGGGTATCGGGCCCTGGGCCCGACCGGCCGTGAGGTGCCGAGCAAGGTGTACTTCGACCTCGCCACGTGGCACCTGATCAACACGGTGTATGCCCCGGGCCGGGTGGCGGAACTCAAGCACATGAAGAGTTTCTATGCCGACCTGACGCAGCATGCGCGCCTGATGGCGGTGGTACACGGGCGCCTGGGTCACCGCCTGATCGGTCAAGCGGAAGCCGCCAAGATTGCCGTGGCCGACGGAGAAACCAGCAGCGTGGACCTGTCAGTGCTGGAGGACGGCTTGCGTGTGGTGCTCCACGAGTCCGATGCCCTGCAGGCGCTGGAGTCTGCCCTCGAACGCATCGTGGCCGCTGCCGAAGAAACACTGGCACAGGCCGGGTTGGACCACGCACAGGTTGATGCCGTGTATTTCACCGGCGGCTCGACCGGCCTGCGCCCGCTGGCGCAGCGTATTGCCGCGCGTTTTCCGGCGGCACGGGTGGTCCGGGGCCACCGGTTTGCCAGTGTGGCGCAGGGCCTGGGCATCCACGCCCAGAGGGCCTTCACCTGACCAGCAGGACGGGCGGTCGGGATGGGGAAAGAACCGTTTCACTGCGCAGACGCGAGCAAGGCCGCGTTCCCCCCTGCGGCCGTGGTGTTGATGGTGATCGTCTGCTCGGCGCAGAAGCGGACCAGGTAATGCGGGCCGCCGGCCTTGGGTCCGGTGCCCGACAGGCCTTCGCCACCGAACGGTTGCACACCCACCACGGCGCCGATCTGGTTGCGATTGATGTACACGTTGCCCACGTGGGCCGCATGCGCCAAAGCCTGGGCGCGGCTGTCAATGCGGGTCTGGATGCCGATGGTCAACCCGTAACCCAGGGCATTGATCTGCGTAATGACGTCGGCCGGGTCGCCGCTCCAGCGAACGATGTGCAACACCGGGCCGAAGATCTCCTGCTCCATGTCGGCGATCCGGCGCACCTCGAATGCCTGCGGTGGCACCAGGTGTGCGGTGGCCCCGGCAGGGCCAGCGGCGGGTAACACCTCGCCCAGCAAGGGTCGCGCATCGTGGCGCAAGCGCTCGACGTGCACGCGGATGGCCTCGAAGGCTTCCCTGTCGATCACCGGTCCGATGTCGGTGGCCATGTCCGCCGGATCACCGCAGACCAGTTCGCGCGCCGCCCCCTGGACCATCGCGATCAGGTGGTCGGCAATCTCGGCATGCACACACAACAGGCGCAGGGCTGAGCAGCGTTGCCCTGCGCTGCGGAAGGCACTTTGCACCACGGCGTCGCTGACCTGCTCTGGCAGCGCGGTGGAGTCGACCACCATGGCGTTGATGCCGCCCGTCTCCGCGATCAGCGGCACGATGGGGCCGTCCTTGGCGGCAAGGGCACGGTTGATCGTCCTGGCGACTTGCGTGGATCCGGTGAACACCACCCCGGCCACGCCCGGTGCCGCTACCAAGGCCGCACCCACGATATCGCCGGGGCCATGCAGCAGTTGCAGCGCAGCCACTGGAACACCCGCCGCATGCAGAAGCCTGACCGCTTCGAGCGCCACACCCGGTGTCTGCTCAGCCGGCTTGGCCAGCACCGTGTTGCCAGTCGCCAGCGCCGCGGCCACCTGACCCATGAAAATGGCCAGCGGGAAATTCCACGGGCTGATACACACCCACGGTCCGCGCGCCACCAGGCGCAGCTCATTCGATTCGCCGGTCGGCCCGGGCATGGCCACCGGCGCCATGATGCGCTCCGCCTCCAGAGCGTAATAACGCAGGAAATCGACCGCCTCACGGACTTCGGACACCGCATCGCCCCAGGTCTTGAAGGCTTCGCGCACCAGCAAGGCGCAAAACCTGGGCAGCGCGCTCTCCAGCGCGTCCGCGGCCTGGCGCAACATGGCGCTGCGCACGTTGACGTCGGTCTTGCTCCAGGTCTTGTAGCTGGCTGCACTGCTGGCCACGGCCTGCGCGATGGCCGTCACGGGGAATTCGGCCACGACGGGCACTTGCACGGCAGCGTAACTCTCCAGCAGGGGCGCACGCATCGGCTCCACTGTCAGGTCGAGGCCGGCGCTGTTGCGCCGCGCAGTGCCAAACAGGTGCAAGGGCAGCGGAAACGAGCTTTGGGGCTCCAGCCGCAAGGGCGAAATCAGCAACTCCTCCATGCCCACCGACTCGTCCGCGAGCTGGTGCACAAAGGAGGAGTTGGCACCGTTCTCCAGCAGCCGGCGCACCAGGTAGGCGAGCAGGTCCTTGTGGGCTCCCACCGGTGCATACACGCGGCAGGCAATGAGCGGGTTCTTCAACACTTCACGGTAGACCCCCTCTCCCATTCCATGCAGGCGCTGCAACTCGAACGGCGCGCCCGACTTGGCGGCCATCTGCAGGATGGCGGCAATGGTGGCGGCGTTATGGGTCGCGAATTGGGGATAAATCGCATCGGGCGCTTCCAGCAGTGCGCGCGCACAGGCCAGGTAGGACACGTCCGTGTGGTGTTTGTGCGTGAAGACCGGGTAGGCCGGCAACCCCATTTCCTGAGCGCGCTTGATCTCGGCATCCCAGTAGGCGCCCTTGACGAGGCGGCACATCAGGCGGATGCCATGCCTGCGGGCCAGGGTCGCAATGTGGGTGATCAGCTCCAGGGCGCGGGTCTGGTAGGCCTGCATGGCCAGGCCGAAACCGCTCCAGGCCGGAAAGTGCAGGGCGACCTGGGCCGCCAGGACCTCAAACACGTCGAGTGACAACTCCAGCCGGTCCACCTCCTCGGCGTCGATGGTGAGGTTGATGTTGGCGCTGGCGGCCTGTTCGCACAGGCCCCAGACACGCGGCACCAGCTCGGCCATGACACGTGCCCGCTGCGCATCTTCGTAGCGTGGGTGCAAGGCGCTGAGCTTGATGGAGATGCCGTCGTTCTTCTCGCAGGCGCCAGCCGCGTCGGCGCCTTGCGCAATCGCCCGGATCGCATTCTGGTAACTCGCCAGATAGGTCCGCGCGTCGGCATCGGTGCGGGCGCCTTCACCCAGCATGTCGTAGCTGTAACGCAGATTGCGGCTCTTGCGCTGGGCAAAAGCCGCTTCCTGCATCGCCTCGGTGATGGTCTGGCCCAGCACAAACTGGCGGCCCAGCAACTGCACCGCGCGCAAGGTAGCGGCCACGACCGAACGCGCGCCCAGCTTCGCGAACATGCCGCTGGGACCATCACCGTCGGGCAGGAACTTCTTGCTCATCGCAATCGCCGTGCTGGACAGGCGCGCCAGCGTCTTGTCGCCTGCGGCCTCGAAATCGGCCCGGCCCAGCTGGTCGGCCGTCAATGCGATGGCGGTTTCGGCATCCGGCACGCGCAGCAGCGCCTCGGCCAGCCGCATCAGGGCCAGCCCTTCAGCGCTGGAGATCGGGTATTCCTTGAGCAGGCTCTCCATGGCCCAGAATGGCGGCGGATTCTGGCGCACGGCCCGCACCCAGGGGGCGGCCGCCCTGGCAGCGGCCGCCCAATCCAGCGCCTGGGCCAGGCTGCCCAAGCGGCTGGCAACCACATCGGCCTCGGGGCGGTAAGGAAGGGGCAACTGCATGGCGAACTCCGGTGGTTTGAAGAAAGCGCTATGTTCCTGGATTAGCAGGTAAATATTTCACCAATTTTCAGGTTCCTGTTAGATTTTTAGTTTGTCCTGGTCCCAGGACCGATGCGTTGTACAGTCCTTGGGCCTGGCTCCCGAGCATCCCATCCACCATGAACAAGAAACCCGCCCGCACCCTGACATTCAAATGCAAGACCTGCAGCAAGCCGGTGACCGTCTACCTGCAGAAGGTCTCGGCCTGCTCGCACATCCAGCCGTACCTGGGGGTCTGCGCCTGTGGCGAACCCTATCGCCACGCCACCGGGCAACAAGACGCCGTCAGCTCCTTTGTGTTTTCGCTGGACGGTAGCTGGCGCCACCACCACTGACACACCACGACCGTGTCCACACGCTGCGCACGCGCCATTTACTGGCGCGCCAAACCAGGCCAGTTCGCCGCCTACACCGACTACCTGCGGGAAGTGGTCGAACCGATTGACCACCTGGCCCGGCAACGCGGTGACTTGCAGAGTTTCAGCACCCTGGTCGATGCGGGCGCTGGTGCACCCTGGACCCACATGCGCCTGTTCATCTTCGAAAGCCCTGACCAACGCGCCAACATGGTGGCAGCTCTAGGGCAGGCCGCCCTGGCTCTCACGCCCGATGCCGACAAGCGCGCCGCACGCGCCGCCCACGCTGCCACCCTGCGGGACAGGGTGGGCGAGGCCGACTACGACGTCCTCTGACCGGGTGCGATTCAAACTGGGGAACAGGATTTTCAAACGGCATGCTTTCGGGCCCACTGGGCCGGACTCAGCTCGCTTAGGGCTGATCGGCTGGGAGGTTTGGGCCTGGCCAATCGCACGCTGGGCAACCGCAGCCCCGCCGCTTGACCTGAAAACTGCCTCGACATCAGGTAAACCCTCGCGCGCAATTGCAGCTTCAATGCAGTCACCGGGGTCGGCTTGTGAAGGCACAGCGGTCCACGCGTGAAGCCACTGCAATAGTCCTTGAAGTCGTTCAAGCGAGGCCGGAACGCGCGACGTTGGCAAGGCGTTATGCCCGGTTCAAGTTCCGCAAGAATTTGTGCGTGTCAAGGAAGTGGTTCGGACATGCTCGCTTGAGTGACTCAATGGCGCCAGCAGATACCAGAACACCTGGGACCGAGAGCGATGTGGCGGAATTGCTCAGGCCACCGGGTTGGATACGCCAGGCGCGCCGCGTAGGCAGGTGAGCAAAGACTGCGAAACTGTGATACTGTGGTACCATCAAAACTCAGAAGCGCCTGCCATGCCCAACATCACATTGTCCGTTGACGAAGAAACCTACCGCGCCGCCCGCATTTTTGCCGCGCAGCAAAATGCCACCGTCAGCGGTGTCGTGCGCCAGTATTTGCGTTCGTTGACCGCTGCACAAGAACCCGCTGCACGCAGCCGCAACCTGTTTGCAGCATTGGATCAAGCGGGCTCTTTCAGCGCCAGCGACCGCCTGAGCCGCGATGAAGCCCATGCGCGCTGACTGCCTGCTGGATACCAATGTCCTGCTGTACGCGATATCTGATGCCCCCAGAGAAGCCACCAAACGCGCTGCCGCACGCAAACTGATCGCGCAAGACCATTGGGGCCTGTCCGTACAGGTGCTGCAGGAGTTTTATGTCAACGCCACGCGCGTCAAAAAGCCAAAATCCAACGCGGCGATGACGCTCGCGCAGGCTCGCGCCGCCGTTCAGCAATTCATGGCCTACCCCGTGGTGCCCAACACATCTGCCTTGCTGCTGCAGGCGACGGAGTTGCAGCACACGCACCAAACCTCTTTTTGGGATGCCATGGTGCTCGCCGCGGCCCATGCGCTTGGTGCGGGCATCGTGTACTCTGAGGACCTGAGCCATGGTCAGCGCTACGGCGAGGTCACCGTGGTCAATCCGTTCATTCGTTAGCCGCCGGGAAGCCACCATCCACCCACGCAATCGCACTGATGCGGTGCAGCCTCAATCGGTCGCCAAGATATGCCGGCCGATACTCGATGCGCGCGGAGTTCGCTGCCAGTAAACGTGCGCGTTGCTGCGCTCCCTGCACCAGCCTTTCTCTGGTTGGCAAGTTTCGATTGGGGAAACCTTCACATCAGTTTGAATCGCACCTCCTGTGACTATCCGCCAACCCGCCGCTTGGCGGATGTGGCCTAATCGAGGGTTGAACCAAACCAGATGGAGTGCCCCATGGCCAAGGAATTCAGAACCGAAGCAGACCGCAAAGCAACCCCCAAACCTGTGCCAGTCGCGGGATTCACGGCGCCGGTCGTGCGGGGACAAAAACGCAGCCTTGAGCGCGGCACTGCGACCCGCAGCAAGAAGAACCCGGGCAAGCGCGCCAAAAAAGGCGGCTGACCCCACCGCTGTTCATGGCGGCGCCTGACAGCCCGGTATCCTTGAACCCGGTCATCCGCATGCTGGGGCGCCGACTGCGCCTCGCGGTCATCGGTGGCGGGCCTGGCTCTTTCATTGGCGCCATGCACAGGCAGGCGGCCCGGCTCGACGACCGTTACGAGCTCGTGGCGGCGGCGCTTTCCTCCGACCCCCCTACCTCGATCGCCGCAGGGCGTGACCTCGGCCTGCCGGTGGGCCGTTGTTATGCCGACGGCATGGCACTGATCGCAGACCAGGCGACGCAGCCCGATGGTGCCGATGTGGTGGCGATCATGACGCCGAACGACAGCCATTTCGCCTTCTCGATGGCAGCCCTTCAGCAGGGGTTTGACGTGATCTGCGACAAGCCGATGACCAACACACTGCCCGATGCCGTGCAATTGCACCAGCAGGTGCAGGCGGCGGACAGAATTTTTTGCCTTACACACAACTACACCGGTTACCCGATGGTGCGTCAAGCACGCGCCATGGTCACGCAGGGGCAGTTGGGCGACATCCGGCTGGTGCAGGTCGACTATGTGCAGGGCGGGCGCGCCCGGCCCGGGCCGGGACGCCGCGCCTGGAAGGAAGACCCGGCACGGGGTGGCCCCTCGCTGGTGATGGGCGACATCGGAACCCACGCCCACAACTTGTTGCGGTTCATTACCGGCCTGGAGGTCGCGCAGGTGGCGGCCGAGGTCGGCAGCGTCGTCCCCGATCGCCTCGCCCATGACTTTGCCGGTGCCATGCTGCGTCTGAGCAACGGCGCACGGGGCAGCTTCTGGGTCACGCAGGCGGCCGCCGGCGTCGAGAACGGCCTGCGCATTCGCGTCAGTGGTGCGCTCGCCAGCCTGGAATGGATGCAGGAGCACCCGCAGGTGCTGACCTTCAAGCCGCTCGACGCACCCGCCCAGACCCGCACGCCCAACGGGCCAGGCACCTTGCCGCTGGCGGCGCGCGCGTCGCGCATCGTGGCCGGTCACCCGGAAGGTTTTCACGAGAGTTTCGCCAACCTGTATTCGGATGCGGCGCTGGCCATTGCGGCGCGGCGCTCCGGCAATACACCGGATCCGCTGGCCCTGCATTTTCCGGACGCCTTCGATGGGCTGCAAGGTGTGCGTTTCGTGGACTGCGTGGTGCGCTCCAGCGCACGCGATGGCGCCTGGGTGGACTGCGCCACGTCCTGAGCAGGCGTGGCCTCTACGGCCGGGGTTGGTGCTTGCGCATCAGCGTACTTTTGCCGAAAAGACTCTCGATCAGGTCGACCGCCAGCTCGGCGGTCTGGTTGCGCACATCCAGGGCCGGGTTGAGTTCCACCACATCGAGCGAACCCAGCAACCCCGTGTCGGCGATCATCTCCATGCACAGTTGCGCTTCGCGGTAGTTCGGTCCGCCGCGCACGGTCGTGCCCACACCTGGCGCGATGTCGGGGTCCAGAAAATCCACGTCCAGGCTCACGTGCAGGTGGGTGTCCGGGTCGGCCATCGCCAGGGCCAGTTCCATGGTGTGGCGCAT
>JAYVRP010000064.1:0-2641 GCA_043776215.1 Rhodoferax sp.
CACTCCATAGACCTCGAGCGAAGTGATGGCCATCAGGAACAGCAGGCCGGCATTCACATTGGCAAGCACCACTTCGGGACCAAACGGCACGACGGCCCAGGCCGCCAGCGCCGGCATGATGGTCATGATCGGCCCCAGCAGGAACAGGCCCTTGCTAGCCGCCGACGGCACGATGATTTCCTTGGTCAGAAGCTTCAGCGCATCGGCAATCGGGGTCAGAAGACCCTTGGGGCCCACGCGGTTCGGGCCATTGCGCAACTGGGTGAAGGCGATCGCCTTGCGCTCCCACAGCGTGAGGTAGGCGACACAGCCCATGAGAGGCGCCAGTACCGCCACGATCTTGATCAGGGTCCACAGGACCGGCCACACCAGGGTGGTCCACCAGGCTGCCGCCAGCAGTCCGAGGCCACCCGCATACATTTGGTCGATCATGCCGGCACCGCCTGCGGGGCGGGCCGGGGTGCCGCGGCGCCGGCTGCCCGGCCGTCAGCCGTGAGTTGGAGCGAGGTCGCGCGCCGCACGATGGAGTCGAGCTGGTAGATGCCGGCCACCGCCGGTTCGGAGCCGGCCGGCGTGAGGTTGATCGCGGCGCTGGTCTGGTTACCGAGTTTGGCCGGGTCCACCATGGAGCCCTCGCCCAGGCAAGCCAGACCGACGCGTGCGAGCACGTCGGACGTGGACTCGAAATCGAAGTCCGCAAGGCCCAGCAGGTTACCCAGCACACGCAGGACCTTCCAGGCGGGACGTGCGTCGCCGGCAGGCTTTACAACCGCATGGAACCCCTGCAGTCGCCCTTCCGCGTTGACGAAGCTGCCGGACGTCTCCGTGAACGGAGCAATGGGCAACACCACGTCGCAGATGTCCAGGTTGGCCTTGAACGGGCTCAAGCTCACGACCATCTGGGCGCCGCCAAGCGCCTTCGCAGCGGCAGGCCCGGCGGCAGAATCAAATGCGGGTTCGTTGTTGAGCAACACCACAGCCTTGAGGCCGCCTGCGAGCATCTGGCCTGCATGCTGGCCGCCAGCCCCTGGCAATGCGCCGACCAGTTGCGCACCCACCGTATTGGCGGCCTCCGTGAGATAACCCACCGTCGCGCCGGTCTGGGCGCCGATCCAGTTGGCCAGCGCCAGAAGGGTCGATGACCTGGCATGGTGGGCCGCTGCATTGCCCAGCAAAACCGCCTTGCGTTCACCACCAAGCAGCGACTTGGCAATGGCTGCAGACACATCGTCCACAGTGCCGCAAGCCGGTGCGTCAACGCCTTTTTCCGCAGCGATGGCACACGCGATATTGGCCAGTGCCTGGGCCCAGGCGGCGGTGGAAGCCCGCACGGTATGGGCCACCGGCAGTGCCCAGTCCTGCACCTGTGCCTGCACGGCGTGGACCACACACCCCCGGCGGGCGGCCTGGCGGATGCGCTGTGCGAACAGCGGGTGGTCCTTGCGCAGGTTGGAGCCCACCACCAACACGCGTTGCAACTGCGACAACGCGGCGATGGGCATTCCCAGGTAACGCACGGCCTCCGGCGCACCGAATTCGGCATGGCGCAGACGGTGGTCGATGTTCTCGCTGCCCATGCCCCGCACAAGCGCGCCGGTCAGAAACAACTCTTCGACCGTGCTGTGCGGGCTGACCAGTGCGCCGATGCTGGCGGCACCATGATCGGCCTTGATCTGTTTGAGCCCGTTGGCGACATATTCGAGCGCCGTTTGCCATTCGACCTCGCGCCACTGCCCGCCCTGCTTGAGCATGGGTTTGATCAGGCGCTCAGCGCTGTTGAGTGCTTCGTAAGAGAACCGGTCACGATCGGCAATCCAGCATTCATTGACCGCCTCGTTTTCGAGCGGGACCACACGCATGACCTTGTTGTTCTTGACCTGAACCACCAGGTTGGCACCGGTCGAATCATGTGGGCTGACCGACTTGCGGCGCGACAATTCCCAGGTGCGGGCGCTGTAGCGAAACGGCTTGCTGGTCAATGCGCCCACCGGGCAAATGTCGATCATGTTGCCCGACAGTTCGGAATTGATCGAGTTGCCGAGGAAGGTCTCGATCTCGGCGTGTTCACCGCGGTGCGACATGCCGAGCTCCATCACGCCGGCCACTTCCTGGCCAAACCGTACGCAGCGCGTGCAGTGGATGCACCGGCTCATTTCCTCCATCGAAATCAGCGGCCCGGCATCCTTGTGGAACACCACGCGCTTCTCTTCTTCGTAGCGCGAAGTCGAACCGCCGTAACCGACGGCCAGGTCCTGCAACTGGCACTCACCGCCCTGGTCACAGATGGGGCAGTCAAGCGGGTGGTTGATAAGCAGGAACTCCATCACCGACTGCTGGGCCTTGATGGCCTTGTCGCTCTTGGTGCGCACGACCATACCCTGCGTGACGGGGGTGGCACAGGCCGGCATCGGCTTGGGCATCTTGTCCACGTCGACCAGGCACATGCGGCAATTGGCAGCAATGCTGAGCTTCTTGTGGTAGCAGAAGTGCGGGATGTAAGTGCCTGCCTGATCAGCAGCATGCATGATCATGCTGCCTTCGTGGACACCCACCTTCTTGCCGTCGAGTTCGATTTCTACCATGTTGGATTGCCCGGTCAAACGTAAGCGGGGACCATGCAGGTCTTGTGCTCGACGTGGTG
>JAYVRP010000065.1:0-8754 GCA_043776215.1 Rhodoferax sp.
CACGCACCTGGGGCTGCAGGCCCGGGCACCGCCCCGGGTGCCGGCGCGCGGAGATCTTCAGCAGGCGGCGTGAAGGCGGCCCGGTCCCCGGGCTGCGGGGAGGGGTTGCGCCTGGCGCGGGCAGAGCCCGGTGAGGGGCCACGAAGCGTGCGGGTTTGCTCGATGTCCAGGCGGTTTTCAGGTCCGGCCGCGAGGCCGCGGCTGCGCAGTGTGCGGCCGGCCAGACCAACACCCCCCAAAACTCCCCAGCAGATCAGCCCTGAGCAGGCGAGCCCGTCCCGGTGAGCACGCAAACATGCCGTTGAAATTCCTATTGACATATGCTTCGGCCGGGGCTCTCGAACGATCTGCGAAACAAACCGCATCGGACAGGCAGTCACACGTGAAATCGAACCACCGATACACGGATTTGCATCACATCTATTACTACCCGGCGATCACTCCCGTGCCGAACGTGCAGCTCGGAGCTGCAGGCTATTGAAGCGCCTTCGTCCTAATCTCGTCCAAGAAACTTTTCCGCCTATCAACAAAGGAGGCCTTGCCGGTATCGACCGCCACGACTTGCCGACCAAACTTTGCACTTTGAAAGTACACGGCAGTACTGCTAGCCCCACCTTCCGTCGATATGGAAATGACGTCCTGGACAGCGGACGGCTGTATGTTCACGTTTGACCACGGCGCTGCTCGATCGCCTGAGCCACCACTGCCACATCGTGGAGACCGGCAACGAGTCGATCCGGTTCAGTCGCAGCACGGCCGAGGCCAAGAAGCGCATCAAAGCTCGTGAGCAGACGCGCAAAGCTTCAAAGCCCGAAACCGAGCCCTTCTGATCGGGCGCCGCGCGGGGGAAGCCGCTACGGGCTACGCCCTGCGCGTCTCCCCCCGCGCGATCAACACAGCAACAAGGAGTTCACCGAACCAAGTCAAAGCTACACTTATCCACAGCCGACCTTCTCAAAGTCGGCGCCCACCCCTGGCTCAAAATTCGGTCGGCACGGTGGCTCAAATTTGGATCGGCGCCGACAACACTACCCCTCGGTGGCCAAAAAACCGGCATCTTCGGTCGCGGCATCACGGGGGTGACCGATTCGCTACTCAAGGTCTTTGGGGTATGACATTGGCCGTCAAGCCGGGCGCGTATCAATCAGTTGCCCCCTGACTAGTCGACGGCCTCGGCAGCCGGCTGCAAGTCGATGTCACCGGAAAACAGTTCGATCGCGGTGGTGGCAACTTGCGCAGTGTCGAGGTAGGCGTAGGCACCCACGCCAACCGCGCCAACGATAGGCAACCAACGGGAAAGTCCCTTCCCGATCGCCCGCTGGGTGACTTGCACGCCGATTTTTTGCGCGATCGTCTGCAGAACCCGAAGCGAGGCACGCTGAACCAGGGTCCTTTCGCCCACTCGGACCACGAGGTCCCGAACCGCTTGCGCCGCCGTGTGCTTGAACAAGCAATAGATCATCTGTTCTTCGGTCAACATGGCCTTCTTGCCGTGATAGGCGGCAATATCCGAAACCATCTGGGCCTGGATCTTCCAGACAACCACCATCTCCGGAAGTATCGTCAGCCATCCCAGTGGGCCTGGAGGCAGCGCCAGCGCTCCCGCCGCCATGGCCGCCTTTGCCGCAGCAGAGTTGGCTGTGCTTCGGGATGCGTCTGTTGGATTGCGCTTTTTCCTCTCGGTGGACTTCGGTATGTCCGCGATGAACCCCAATATCGCTTTCGCGACCGTCCCCGCAACGTCGGAGTCCGACGGACTTGTCGTCAGTTTTTTCCTGGCCATTGCCGCTTCTCCTGTTCTTCAATTCGGGACATCCGGATCGGGGTCGTCGGCCAAGCGCGAGCGATGACATCATCGACGGCTGGAGTCGCCATCGATTTCGCCCTGCCAGCGCGCCTGGATTTCACTTGCCACGCCGGACGAAATCCAGGACAGCGCGTACCGCTTCCCGCACCGGATCATCGGAGACCAGACGAACCGTCCGGTCTTTCGCCAGGCGATTAAGCATCGCGTCATGGTCGGCTTTCGCGGCTTCCACGGCAAGCCGGACTCGCGACAAAGGCGTTGCGCGGAGGCAACTCGCCATTGCGCACAAGACCACCGGCAAGGTTGCCAGCATCAGGCTGGTGAAGATCATGCCAGCCGACGGGGCCGGAAAGGCCGGCCATAGGCAACCGTCCGGCGCATTGAAAACGCAAACCCATGCCCGGCCGTATTCCCTGTAGACCGCCGCCAAAGGGCCGCTCAACAGGCCCGCGAAAAGCAATGTCGCAAGCGCGCCCAACAAGAGCGACTCTGTGCGCCCGCCGGCATACTGGCGCACGATTCGCTCGAATATTTCCCCCGATTGCTCGATCACCCGCTCGAGGCCGATGAGGCGCGTGGGCGGAGATGCATCCTCCTGGCGCCTTTCCTCGTTTGGCAGGCTGGCGTTGATCGATCGTATGAACCTGCGGTTGCAGTTCGCGAGCTCATCGCGCGCCAGGTTTTCTATTCGGCTGGCCAATGCACTGCGTGCTTCGTCCTTCATCTCGCCAAGTCGGGCGGCATTCTTCGCGGTCTGGAAGAACAGCAAGGCCAACGAAGGCAAACTGCCGGCCATCGCAATTGCCATGCGGTCCCATGCCCCTGCGGTGATCGAAAACAGTCCAAAGAAAGTCCGAAACGGAAAGAACCAGCCGGGCGTCCGGGTTTGCGCAAAGAGGCGCATCCTGATCCGCAAGCCGGCCTCCAACTGCGGATCGGGTCCGAGGGTCCTTTGCACCAGTTCCGCCGCGATGGTGCTCTCCATCATTTCCAGTGCGTCATGCGCTGGCGCAACCCGTTGCACAAACTCCTTCAGGTCTCCTGCCAGGTCTCGCCGAAGGCGTTCGATGACAACCCTGCCGATGACGTGTTCATCCATGGGCGGCAGCGCAATCATCTTCCTGAGCACGGGAAGCAGGCGCTGTTGCGCCTGTTGGGCCAGCAAGGACGCGTCACCTGGCGCACAGTGGCGAAGGTGGGGCACCACGACCGGATCCAGCACCTCGGCATGCGGGCAATGGCGGCGGATCCGACGGACCATCGACGCGACATCGTCGCCGCCCTCCGTTTCGATGCGCGGATAGCTTTCATCGACCACCACCGGCAGGATGCGGGTTCCGTCACTATTGGCCAGGAAGTCAAGTTGCGACTCGTCCGCCATGGTCGCACCGGACACCATGAACACCCGCAGTGCCGAACCGCGCAGGGCATCCAAGGCAGCGCCCCGCGCCGCGACTGTGGCATCGTTGAAACCAGGCAGATCGAGCAGCGTGTAGGGGGACCCGAGGTCGACCATGTCTGCGGCCCGCAGGGCAATGCGTATCTCATGCTTGGCATCCAGCCGGGGCGGCGCATCGGGTCCGATCCATGTAGCCTTCTCGGTCGACGATGCAGATGTTTCTCCGCTGGGAATCCGCTCGCGGACGGCATCGTTGGCGACCAGCATGCGGCACATCCAGGACTTACCGGAGTTCTTTGCGCCTGTCACGGCAATCACGGCTGTCAATACGCCGCGTCCGTCTGCAAAGGCTCCCAGTTCGTCGATGGCCCGTCTGCATCGCGCCGCGAGATTGTCGCCATCCGTGCTTCTCCCGAAAAGGAGATGCAAGCACTCCGAAAGTCGCCGAATCTCGGACACACCGGGCGACGTAAATCCCGGGGAGGGTGCGTCGCTCATATAGGCTGCTCGTCAAGTGTTCGCATTACTTCATTCCAGGCAGGCATGTCCAGCCGGATCAACGGTCCCTTCAATGCCGATACCTCGTTATTCTGAATGGGTACAGCGGGCGCCAGGTTGAACCGGTGGACAACTGAGTTCCCGTAGCGCATCTCGGGTGCAACGTCGAGTTGGCGCGGGATACCAAGCCCATCGGCCAACGCTGCGTAGAACATATCCAGTTGCGGTAGCGCGATGTCGCGCTCGAATCTTTCCATGAGGGCCCTTGCGCCGGGTGCGGCAAGGATGGCCCCGGCCAGCGGCCCCCCCACCATGATGGCCATTATTTCTGCCACGCCAAAGGCCAGTTTGTGGCCGGCCAGCACAAGGATCGTGCTGGCGCCTCCGTCAAACGGGGCCAGGGCTCCTGCAATCGCGATAGCGGCCACGGCCACCAGGATCCCTCGCAGCAATTTGAACTTCTCCGAAAAGGGCAAGGTATCCCACATGCCGCGGGTCATTGCATCGAGTCCCCGCTGATCCGAGAAATCATTGTTGGCGTAACTCCGCACTGCGTGCATGGCGTTGTCCCAGACCAGTTCGAGTGCCTTGGACTCCACGTCGGCCGGCAGAAACCGGTTACCCATCAGGAAATCCGCGAAGTCAGACGACCTCACCTTGGCATACTTCTCCACATCCGCGTCGGCGGCTCTGCGCAGCTTGGGCCTGCTTCCGAACAGGCGCCGGACGGCGTTGCCCGGCGCCAGCGAAACTCGGATCGCCAGGGGGGCCGTGCGCTCCAAGCTCTGCGCCAGCTGCTTGGCAGCCTTTTCATAGAGGAGCGACCTCAGTTCCCCTTTGTCATCGACGAACCTGCCGCCGAGAAATACGCAAATGCGTTGCTGCAATTCCGTCGCCCGGCCGGATTTTTCCTTGTCGGCCGCCAACACGCGCCTGCCGACCTCGTCGAGCAGGCTTTTCAGGTTGCCGACGCATGATGCATAGCGGGACTTCTGAAGCTCCGCAGGATCAAGCTCCCCGGCTATCCCGGCAAGTGCGACTTGATCTTCGTCCATGCTCGTGATCGACGGACGAACCGGAGTGTTCTGGCGTTCGGGATCATGCACCCAGGGTGCGAGATAGATTCGCTTGACGGCATCGGCGCGCCCCCAGCGTTCCAGCACTCGCTTCGCCTCCGGGAGGTAGGTCGCGACCTCATTTCCATTTGTCATGTTCAGGACAAAATACAGCGGCGCATTGCTGGCCGCCTTAGACAACGCGTCAAAGACCTTGCCTACGTCCTCCGTATGGGCCTGCTGCATGCTTGCCACCACCAGGAACGCAGAGCACAGCGGAGCGATGGTCCGCAAACGCTCCAGGCGAAGGTGAGCCGTCGGCTGATTGCTCGATTCGTCCAGCGACCGCTGGATGTCGGGACAGTCGAGAAAGGCGATTCCACCTTCGTCCAGGGCCGGGTCGTACGCGACCAGTGGGATCTTGAAACCCCTCGCATCGTTGTATTGAAGGGCGGCCTTGTGCGGATCCTCGTCCAGAGGATCGGGCGCCATTCCGGCCTGCCCGCCGATCATCTCTTCGATGATCGCACCCAGTCCGTTGGTGCGCCATGACGCGGGAAGCCAGAACACAAAGCGATGCGTTCCGTCCTTTGCCAGGGTCCCTATCAGGATTCTTCGCCGTCCGACCTCCGAGAGGAACCCGCAAACCACCGTCGATTTCCCGGAATTCACGGTTCCACAGACCCCCACGATCGGCGTCCTGCCCAGCTTGCGGGCGCAGTCGATGGCCGCGAGGCGAACCTGGAACGCCCGGGCGAAGCTGCCCTCTGGGCACGCGGGTTCGTCTTCCTGTCCCTCATCGCAGGCCTGTACGAGGGACAACAGCGAGAGGCGCGCGTTCCTCGGATAGATGATTGTTGCAACCGGGGCGTTCTGGATGGGCATTTCAATACTCGACGGTGTCTGGAAAGTGGGCGATCAGCGGTAGATGTCGAACCCAAACAGTCTCGACGCAATCGCATTCGTGATCACCCTGTTGCCGACCCAGCCCGCAACAATGAAGAGCCAGTAGGACGCCACGAATGCATCCAGTTCCCCGGCCAAGAAGCCGGGAAACAGGGGTCTGACCGCGATCATGTACAGGATCATGAAGATGATCAACAGGTGATCCATCATCAGGAGCAGGACCAGGGCAAACAGGCTCCTCGCGCCGAGCACCCACAGGACGGCAAGGTACAGGATCGTGGTGACCGACGCACCGGCGATGGCGATCCGTCGTTCCCCCGTGTACCAGTAGAAGAGGATGCCATGCCTGAGATAACCGGGGGCGCACCGGAGCAGTGCCAAGGCTTTGCCGCGGCGGGGCAGCCCGTCCTTCTGGCCGCCGTTGGTGCCCGGGCCTGGATCGTGCCCCTGATGTGATTGATCATTCTCGTCCATTCCTGCGCACCTTTGCCGACTTGCGTCTTCATCCACCCATTGAAACACATAGACCACCGTCAGAACCACTCGAACGAAGCCGGGGGATGGATGCTTGGGCGATGTGGGTGAGCCGGCAGCTCGCAAGTTCCAATGTCGGTTCTGGAGCGTCGCGTTCGCAAATCGTTCCGGCCGCTGTCAGGCGCGTGCTGCCCTGCAAATTTCCCGAAGATAGGTTTCCAGCGTGATGGGTGGGGCCAGCGCAGAGTTCGGACCGCCGCCCCAGCAATGATCGATGGTTGCTTTTGGGCGCTCTTGCGCTTGTTGCGGGCGGTGGCATGCAACTCGCTCAGGTCGTTGGGGCAATAGTTGGCCAGCGCATGCAGCTTGAGCCAGACCCACAGGTATTCGACGGGATTGAGGTCGGGCGCATACGGCGGCAAGAATACGATCTGGATGTGCTCAATCCATCCCAGATCACCAGCAGCGGTTACTTCAGATGGGCCTTGAGCGCCTTGAGGAAGTCGACGACCTCCTCCTTCTTGATGCTGCCCTCGTGCAGCCTGAACATGCAGTTGGTGCGCGTGATTCCTGCGATGACCGCGACGTGGTTCCAGTTGAAGTGCAACTGGATGACAGGCGTCTGATCCTTGGGCGCCCAGGTACGCACACGCGTGGGGCGCTCGCTGATGCCGGACTCGTCCACGAAGACGATCAGTCGGCCCTCTCGCTGGGCATTTTTTTTGAGCCGGCCAGGTACTGCGTTTCCAACTGCGCACGGCATCCCCATTGCGCTCGATGGCGCGCTTCTCCGGCTTTTGCGCGCTCAAGCCCATGGAGCCCAGAATGCTCCAGACATGTCCTTGGCTATAGCGCGCGCCGTGCAGCCGCTCGATGACAGCGCCAACCCGCTTGAGGGTCCACAGCTCGGTGCCAAAGCCATGCTCGGTCGGGCTCTGCAGTACGGCCGCTCACACGGACGCCAACTGCCCCTCATCGAGTTGGGCAGGTCAGCCATCCTGCAGCGCAAGCACGGCATCGAACGCCCCATCGTTCCAGCGCAGCATGCCGTCGCTCAGCAGGCCATTGCGCAACTGAACCGATACCGCCGCCTGGCCCGCCTGCGCGGTCGCATCGCGGTCGAACCGTAGTCGGTGCCCCTGGACGCGCAAGACTTCTTGGACCGTGCGCGCAAGGGCGGTGTCTGCGGCCTCAGACCATGCCAGCGCGCTCGCGATCACCGCGTCAAGGAATGCCCCGACAACCTCGCCCTCCACCAGGCCATCGCCAACCACCAGTTCCAGCCAGTCGACCAGTTCGCTTCCCATACCGACACCGCGCAGCGTTGCATACGTTGACGGCCATTCGCTGCGGTCGTTGTCGTACAGCCACCGCACCAGACCGAGCGGGCTCAGGCCCGTGTAGGCGACGGATTCGACAAACAGCATCTCATCCGGAATTCTCACTTCCGGCGGATGTCCATCCTGCGCGGTGTCTTCGCCTTCCCTGCGGCAGTAAACCGGTTCCTCGAAAGCATCGAGTTGCGCCGGGCCGCCCATGTCGAACATCGGCGACACGTCCCCGACAGCCAAAGGACTGACGGAGCATGCAACCGGAATGTGGCTCGCGTACGAAATCGACGCCGAGACTGAGCCGTATCCCGCATGCCCGGCCGCCACCATCTGTGCCACCTTGTGCAGGCGCGGCAGGCTCTGGGCACGCTGGCCCTCCTCCCGTTGCAGGGTCAGCAGGAAGTTCGTGTGTGCGGTGACCAACTGGTAGGCAAGCGCCATCTTCTGGGCCTGCGCCTGCGCCTTGGCCGCGGCTGTGCCGCGCCCCTCGATCCTGCCCAAGGTTTCCACCTGGCGGCTGGCCACCATCCGGGACAAGGTTCCACCGTCCTGTTCCAGCGCACCCACGCTCGCTGCGGCAATCCCAACCGGCGCCGCGCCCTGCGCGGGGGTTCCGAGCAGCCGTACTTCACCGGCGGTTACCGCCCGAAACCGCGCCAGTACGTTGAGCGTGTCGCCGTCGAACACTGCGCCTTCGAGCGGCGAATGCCACAGCGGCTTACAACCCTGCGGCCATTCCACGGTGAGTTGCTCCATGCGGGCGCTGCGCAAGCGGTTGAACATGTGCACCACGGCCGGCTCCACCGCCTCGCCGGGTGCAACAAAATCGCAAGCGCCGCCCGTCTCCCCGGCCAGCCTGCGCAAATGCACCTCCGCCGGGCTGCTGCCGATGCCCACCACGAACAGTCGGTGTCCCGATGCGCGGGCCGCCTTGATGGTGGCATCGATCGCCGCGATTTCACCGTCGGTCATCAGCAGCACGTCACACGGCCCGGTATGCGCCAGAGCAAAGGTCGACACCAGCGCGCCTTCCATCTCGGTGCCGCCGAGGTCAGCGTCCAGCGCGTCCACCCAGCGACGGCCCGCCATGCACGTCGCATCGGTGACCTTCCACAAGGCGCGGGAGCGGTGCTCGACCTCACTGCCGAACCTGGACAGGGAGAACCTGTCCCCGGCCACGAACTGGCACTGGACTGTTTGTGTCCGGGCTCAGCTTACCGCATCGCTTTCGGTCCCCGGGCCGGGCAGAAGGTGCTGACGGTGAAGGGCGCCATGCCCAGGCAG
>JAYVRP010000066.1:0-2640 GCA_043776215.1 Rhodoferax sp.
CTGAATAGGCGGTTCAAGCTGCGGGTGCAGCAGACTTGATCCCCATGTCCTGGAGTGTCAACGCGATGGCATGCACCGCCTGTTCCATATCGTCCGGTCCGATGGCGCCAATACACCCGACACGGAACGTCTCCACCGTGGTGAGCTTGCCCGGATACAGCACGAACCCGCGCGCACGTGCTGCGGCATAGAACACCTTGAAGTCATAACGCGGGTCGGCCGGCGCATGAAAGGTGACGATGATGGGCGCCTGTACCGCAGGGTCGAGGAACAGCTTGAAGCCCAGCGCCATCATGCCCTGCACCAGTGATTCGTAGTTGCGGGTGTAACGTGCCAGGCGCGCCGGCTGGCCACCTTCCTCTTCGAATTGCGCAAGGGCCTCGTGCAAGGCCACAACCACATGGGTGGGCGGCGTGAAGCGCCATTGGGTGGTTTTTTCCATGTAGGCGTGTTGGTCGTACAAATCCATCGCCAGGGACTGGCTCTGCCCGGCACAGCCCTCCAGAATCGCCTTGCGGATGAAAACGAAACCCATGCCGGGCACACCTTCCAGGCATTTGCCGCTGGCAGCCACCAGCGCATCAAAACGGGTCTTGCGGGCATCGATTTCCAGCGCCGCGAAGGAACTCATGGCGTCCACGATCAGCCCTTTGCCCTGCGCCGCACACACGTCGGCCACCGCCTGCAAGGGGTTGAGCACGCCGGCACCGGTTTCGCAATGGATCAGTATGACATGGGTGATAGAGGAATCGGCCTGGAGCTTTTCGGACACTGCCGGCACCGAAACCGGCTGCGACTCATCGAACGGCATCAGCGTGCAACGCCGGCCCATCAACGAAGTGAGGCGGGCTGCGCGTTTGCAATAGGCGCCGTTGTCCAGCACCAGCACGTGCCCGTCGCGCGGCACCACAGTGGCCACGGCGGCTTCGACGCTGAAGGTGCCGCTGCCTTGCAAGGGCACCACCACATGGGACTCGCCACCGTGCACGATGGCCAGCAGGCTCCTGCGCACGCTGGCTGTCACGGCATTGAAGTCGGCGTCCCACGAGCCCCAGTCCTTGAGCATCGCCAACTTGGTGCGCAAGGTGGTGGTGAGTGGGCCAGGCGTGAGCAGGATTTTGTCTCTGTCCATGGTGGGAACCTTCCAGTCAATGAAGCAGCCGGGGTAGGCTGCGGGCCAGTGATTGGACTTTGCGCGCCCAATCTTGTCAATTGTTTTTTGTAGATTGTTGACAACATGGATTTTTGTCGTTCCAATCGGATCATGAGCGCGGCACCCCACCCCACCATTGCCCTGCTGCAGAACAACTCGCTGACCATGGTGGTACAGCAGGAAATCGAGCGCGCCATTCTGGCCGGCGAATTCGAACCCGGCGCCAAACTCAATGAAGCCGCACTCGCGCTCCAACTAGGCGTGTCACGCGGGCCTATCCGCGAAGCCTTCCGCATGCTGGACGAAGCCGGACTGGTGCGCACCGAGAAAAACCGTGGTGTGTTCGTGCGTGACATTCCTCTGGACGAGGCGATCGAGATCTTCGAATTGCGCGCCGCGATGGAGGAGACCGTCGGCAGGCAGTTGGCCCTGCACATGTCCGACGCGCAACGCCACGAGGCCGAAGGCCTGGTGCACGCGATGGATGACGCAGTCAAGACTGGCGACGCGCACCAGTACCACCTGCTGAACCTGCAATTTCACGACCGCCTGGTCACTATGGCGGGCAACCGCAAGCTGGCCGCGATCTACCGCAAGCTGATCAAGGAAATATCACTTTTTCGCCGCCTCAACCTGGCCGAGGAGAACCAGCTTCCGGCCTCTGCCCATGCGCACTGGGAAATCCTGCAAGCCATCGCCTCCGGAGAATCTGAACGGGCAGGACGTGCCATGTTCGACCACGCCATTCAAAGCAAGACCCGCATGGTGGACAACGAGCGCCGCCGGCGCACCGACCCCCCGGCACTGCGCACTTGAAAGAAACAACGATGTTGACCGTGAATTCCCGCAGCTACAAGCTGCCCTCCACACCCACCGTGGTCGTCTGTGTGGACGGTTGTGAACCCGACTACCTCGGGCAGGCCGTGGCCACCGGGCACATGCCGTGGCTCAAGCAAACACTGGCCCAGGGCACCGGCCTGATCGCCGAATGTGTGGTGCCCACCTTCACCAACCCCAACAACCTCTCGATCGTGACCGGCGCGCCGCCCAGCGTACATGGCATTTGCGGCAACTACCTCTACGACACCACCACCGGCACCGAAGTCATGATGAACGATGCCAAGTGGCTGCGTGCCCCGACGCTGCTGGCAGCCCTGGCGGACGCCGGCCAATCGGTGGCGGTCATCACGGCCAAGGACAAATTGCGCAGCCTGCTGGGACACAAGATGAAGGGGATCTGCTTTTCGTCCGAAAAGGCCGACCAGGTGACGCTGGCGGGCAACGGTATCGAAGACGTGCTGGGCCTGGTGGGCAAACCGGTGCCCAGCGTCTACAGCGCCGACCTGTCGGAATTCGTGTTTGCGGCCGGTGTGCGGCTCATGCACCAGCATCGCCCGGACGTGATGTACCTCTCGACCACCGACTACATCCAGCACAAACACGCACCCGGCACCCCCGGCGCCAACGCGTTCTACACCATGATGGAC
>JAYVRP010000067.1:0-2640 GCA_043776215.1 Rhodoferax sp.
CTACCGGCCGTATGGTTTCCTGACCGATGCGCAATGGCGCAGGCTGACCGAAACCTCCACCCGCCGCCTGCCCGACGGCCGTGTCACGCCCCATTACGACCCGGCGATGGTGCAGCAGTTCATCCACCACCCGCACGACCATGACCGCTGGGACGACTGGGACAGCCTGACCCTTCCCGTGTTGTGCCTGCGCGGCGCCGACTCCGATCTGCTGAGTGCCGACACCGCCGTGCAGATGGCGCAACGCGGGCCGCGTGCACGGGTCGTCACCATCGACGGATGCGGGCATGCGCCGGCGCTCAATGTTCCGGAGCAACTGGCGTTGGTGCGGGATTTCCTGGCCTGACAGGTGGCTCTTGAACGCGCAGTCACTGCGCAGTTGCGCTTGGCGCTCTTGGCGCGTTTGCGACATCCCGCTACGGCTGGTACGATTTCTACTTCCATTTCTTACCAGGCTGGAAAGAAGCTCCGATGCTAGTCACAGAAAAAGGGCAAGTCACGATCCCCAAACACATTCGTGCCGCTGCCGGCGTCGTGCCAGGTAGCGAGGTGTCGTTCAGTCTTGAAGGAAGCAAGATCATCATCACTCCGGTCGCCACAAGCGTCAGGAATGACCGGCGCGCCAAGCTTCGGGCAGCTGCGGCGCGTGTCCGAAGCAGTTTGAGCCCAGAGTTCAAACAGCTGGGTGCCAACGAGATCATGGACTTCCTTCGTGGAGGCGCCGAACCCCAGGACCGAACACGCCGTGGCTGTCGCTAGGCTCACAAATTATGACGGGAGCGCCGGTGTTCTGGTCGATACCAACATGTGGGTCGACTGCATTGATCCTCAGAGTGCTTGGCACCATTGGGCGGTCGAGCAACTCCAGGTTTGTAGCGAAAGGTCTCCGCTCCATGTCAATCTGATCATCTACACAGAGCTGCTGGTTCCAGGGCCTGACTTCGGGATGTTGGATGCGATGTTGGACATCTACGATACGCTGCGCAGCCCGCTCCCCTGGTCTTGCGGCGCGCTGGGAGCCAGGGCGTTTGGTCTGTATCGGCGTCGGGGCGGGGCAAGGTTATTGCCGCTGCCCGATTTCTTCATCGGCGCGCACGCCGCCGTTGCCAACCTGGCCGTCCTGACGCGCGACCCTGCGGGGTATGCCAGCTACTTCTCTCGTTTGGTGGTGGTGGGGCCAGGTCGGTGATGCTGAGAGGGTCGCCTGCAAAGGCGCCGAACCTGCGGCACGCAGCAGCTACAGTGCACACGCTCGCGGTTATGCGCCAAGAATTGGAGCAATACATGCTGACCCCCTTCCATAAGCTTGAAGCAGAAGTGTTGCTCTTGGGGCTGACTGACCGAGCCCATTTTCTGGTGCGCCTGATCGATAGTTTTGAGCCTGATTCTGCGGTTCCACATGATTGGATCGCTGAGGCACTTCGCAGGGATGATGAGGTCTTGGCGGGGAACGTTGCTCTTGTTCCAGGTCAGGAAGCCATCGCGGGAATTCGGGCGAAGTTCTCGTGAGTTGTTGGCTTCATCCGTTTGCAGAGATCGCGTGGACCGAGGTGGCGGCCTTTGGAGGTTTCCATATTGCGCGACATTTTTCGTCCGTTCGCCCTGAGCCTGTCGAAGGGCTCGCGAGGGCCCTTCGACAGGCTCAGTCCGAACGGTGTCAGGTTTCAAGCAAAGATCAATAGAATTCCGGCATGCAAGCGACCCGCATCATTGCCGTGCGCCACGGCGAAACCGCCTGGAATGTGGACACCCGCATCCAGGGGCAACTCGACATCCCCTTGAACGAAAACGGCCGCTGGCAGGCCCAGCGGCTGGCGCGCGCGCTGGCCGCCAGCGAACCCATGGCAGCCATCTACTGCAGCGACCTGCTGCGGGCCTGGGACACCGCCCAATCGGTCGCGAACGCCGCAGGCCTTTCGAGCGTCACCGAACCCGGCCTGCGCGAACGCGGATTCGGCCGCTTCGAGGGCAAGACCTTCACGGATCTCGAAACGCGCTGGCCCGAAGAGACCGCGCGTTGGCGCCGGCGCGATCCGCAATGGGCGCCGCCGCAAGGGGAGTCACTCACGACCTTCCAGGAGCGTGTGGTCGGCACGGCGCAGATGCTGGCGGCACGCCACGTGGGTGAGCAGATCGTGCTGGTGGCCCACGGCGGTGTGCTCGACATCCTGTACCGCTGTGCCGCCGGCCTCGAAATCAGTGCGCCCCGGACCTGGCAACTGGGCAACGCCAGCATCAACCGCCTGTTGTGGACGCCGCAAGGTTTCACGGTCGTCGGCTGGTCCGACACCTCGCACCTCGACGACGCATGGCAGGACGAGGCCACCACATGACCCCCAGCCAGGTCATCGTTCTGGCTACACCGGTCTTCCTGCTGTTGATCGCAGCCGAGTTTGCCTACAGCCGCACGCGCGGCAAGGACGTCTACCGCCTGAACGACGCCATCAACAGCATCAGCCTGGGTATTCTGAGCCAGCTCAGCGGGTTGTTCTCGAAACTTCTGACGGTGGGCATCTACACCGCTGTCTACCACGCCGTCGCACCCTGGCCGGACCTGCCTTTCTGGAGCACCTGGTACGGCGCCCTGCTGGCCCTGCTGTTCTACGATTTCTGCTACTACTGGCAACACCGCGCCGGCCA
>JAYVRP010000068.1:0-8746 GCA_043776215.1 Rhodoferax sp.
CCACTGTCGGCGGCGTTTGCCAATGCCTTGCCGCCCGCCGTCGTGGACGTCACTTTGCTCGCCTCCACCGGCGGTTTGTCGGAAAAGGTGACCTTCCCATCCGGACCCACGATCCGGTAGATTGTCTGGGCAGACAAACCGGTCGCGCCCGCACAAAGCAACAGCCCGCAAAGGAACAACCTGGCAAAAGACGTCGAAACATTCATCGGATCATTCCTTTCCTTGCGGCGCCATGCTTGTCGCCATGCCTTGATGCCGCAACAAGGCATCGAGTTGCGGCTCACGCCCGCGAAACGCCTTGAACGACTCCATCGCCGGGCGACTGCCACCTGCTTCCAAAATTTCCTGTTTGTATTTTCTACCGATTTCCGGGGCAGGCTGGCCATCTGTTCCGGCCGACTCCTCGAATGCAGCGTAGGCATCGGCACTCAGCACCTCTGCCCACTTGTAACTATAGTAACCAGCCGCATAACCACCGGCAAATATGTGGCTGAACGTGTGGGCACTGCGACTCCATGGCGGCGGCTCGACCACTGCAACCTCGGCTCGCACCTGGCGCAAGAGGTCCATGATATCCACCGCAGGATCATGCGCCGTATGCAGCAACATGTCGAACAGTGAAAACTCGATTTGCCGCAGGGTTTGCATGCCACTCTGGAAATTGCGCCCGGCAAGCATTTTGTCAAACAAGGCGCGAGGCAACGGCTTGCCGGTGTCTACATGCTCCGTCATGTGGCGCAGCACATCCCACTCCCAGCAGAAATTTTCCATGAACTGGCTGGGCAGCTCGACGGCGTCCCATTCAACACCACTGATTCCGGAGACCTGTCGTTCATTGACCAGGGTCAGCATGTGGTGCAGGCCGTGGCCAAATTCATGGAACAGCGTCGTCACATCGTCGTGTGTCAGCAGCGCTGGTTTTTGAACGCCGTCCACGACGATACCGTCGGCAAAGTTGCACACCAGATGTGCGACCGGGGTCTGTAAGGCGTGTGTGTCCGGGCGCAGCCAGCGACTGCGGACATCGTCCATCCAGGCACCACCACGCTTGCCATTGCGCGCGCCCGGGTCCAGATAGAACTGCCCGACGAGTTGCTTGTTCGAACGGCTTTCCAGGCGGTAAAAGCGCACACCCGTGTGCCACACCGGGGCCTGGTCTGGCTCGATGGTGACATCGAACAAGGTCTCGACGATCTTGAACAAACCGGCAAGCACCTTGGGCAGCGGGAAGTACTGCCTGACTTCCTGCTCGCTGAACGCAAAACGGGCCTCTTTGAGTTTTTCACTGACGTAGGGCAAGTCCCACGGCTCAGGGCTTGTCATCGCGAGTTGCTGACGGGCGAACTCCCGCAGGTCCGCCAGGTCCTGCTCGGCAAATGGTCGCGCCTTGTGCGCAAGGTCACGCAGGAACACGATGACCTTGTCCGGCGAATCCGCCATCTTCGGTGCCAGAGACAATTCGCCGAAGTTGCCGAAACCAAGAAGCTGCGACTCCTCCTTGCGTAACGCCAGCATTTCCCCGATCAGGGAGGTGTTGTCATACTGGCGCAGATCTTCCGGGGCCTGGTCCGAAGCGCGCGTCGTATAGGCCCGGTAAAGCGTCGCGCGCAGATGGCCATCGTGTGCAAACTGCATGACTGGCAGGTAACACGGCATCTTGAGGCTGAGTTTGTACCCATCACGCTGGTCCGATTGCGCTGCCGCCCGCGCGGTTTGTTGAACGTCCGCAGGAACACCCTCAAGCTCTTTGGCCGTTGCAAAATAGGTGAACTTGTCCGTCGCGTCGAGCGCGTTTTCGCTGAATTTCTGGCTTAGCTCCGCCTGACGCTCCTGTATGGCGGCAAAACGGTCCCGTGCCGGCCCCAAGAGATCGGCGCCGCCGAGAACGAAGTCCCGCAGTGCATTCTTGTGCGCCTGGCGCTGCTCCGGATTCAGGCGGGCGCTATCGATGGCCTTGTACTTGGCGTACAGACGTTCATCAGCACCCAGGCGGGTCCAGAATTCGGTGACCTTGGGAAGACTGACGTTGTAAGCCGCTCGCAACGCAGGCGTATCGGCGACGCTGTTCAGGTGGCTCACGGCACCCCAGGCCAAACCCAGTTTCTCGGTCGCCACATCGAGCACGGCAGCGATGCGATTCCAGTCGGCGGGAAACTCGGGGGCGGTCACTTCCTGCAACGCAGCATTGCTCTCCAGCAATAACTGCTCCACCGCCGGGCCGACATCTGAGGGGCTGATTTGGTCGAACAGTGGCAGCGGGGCAGCGGAAAGCAAGGGGTTCATGGGCATCGTTGTCGGGTTGGCTTGGTTGACCTTCGTTACGGAGCAGATGCGGGTGGCCGCCGGTTTCTAAAGGCCGGCCGCAACGCGATCCGCAGATTCGAGCGTGTTGACCAGCAGCATCGTGATGGTCATGGGGCCGACGCCACCTGGTACCGGGGTGATAAAGCCGGCCACTTGTTTGACGCCCTCAAAGTCGACATCACCGCACAACTTGCCCTCGTCGTTGCGATTCATGCCGACATCGATCACGATCGCCCCGGGCTTGACCATGTCGGCCGTCAGCACGTTGCGCCGTCCCACTGCAGCCACCACCACGTCCGCGAGCAGCGTGTGGCTGCGCAGATCCGCCGTTGCGCTATGGCAGATGGTGACGGTCGCGTTTTCCTGCAACAACATCAACGCCATCGGCTTGCCCACCGTATTGCTGCGACCGATGACCACCGCGTGTTTGCCGCGCAGCGAAATTCCGGTGGCGGCGATCAGCTTCATGCAGCCGTAAGGTGTGCACGGATTGAACCCGGGGGCGCCGGTCAGGAGCTCACCGGCACTCAGGGTTGAGTAACCGTCCACGTCCTTGGAGGCTGCGATGGTTTCAATGACCTTGTGTGGGTCGATGTGCCGGGGAAGCGGCATTTGGACCAGGATACCGTGGATCGCCGGGTCAGCGTTGAGAGCGTGTATGCGCCCGAGCAAGTCATGCTCTGACATGCTGGTGTCGTACTTTTCGAAGATGGAATGGAACCCGGCCTCTTGGCAGGCCTTGATTTTGTTGCGCACATAGACCTGGCTGGCCGGGTCTTCACCCACCAGGATCACCGCCAGGCCGGGTTTGACGTGCCGTGCAGTGAGCGCTGCGGCACGCTGGGCGATGTCAGCCCGAAGTTGTCGGGAAAGGGCATTGCCGTCGATGAGCCGGCCGGTTTCACTGTGCGTCATTGTCAGGGTCCAGGTCTCGGGAAATCGGTCGAGCGCTCGTTCGAGGCGGGCGCCCGCATCAGGGTTTAGCGGCAGCGGTCTGACCCAGGGCAATCTTCAACAGGTCGGCGACTGTGTTGGCGTTCAGCTTTTCCATGATGTTGGCCCGGTGGGCCTCTACGGTCTTGATGCTGATGCCCAGGTCATCGGCGATCTGCTTGTTCAGTCGTCCGGCCACGATACGTTCAAGGACCTGCGATTCGCGCAGAGTGAGCTTGGACAACAGCGCATCACGGCTGGCTGCGAGTTGGTGGTCGGAAAATGAGCCCTTGGCATGTTCCAGCATGCGCTCCACGAGGCCCACCAGCTGGTCTTCCTTGAAAGGCTTCTGGATGAAATCCATGGCACCTTTCTTCATGGTGTCAACGGCCATCGGAACATCGCCGTGCCCGGTGATAAAGACGACCGGCAGGGGCGAATGGTGTTCGATCAGGCGATTCTGGAGTTCAAGGCCGGTCATTCCGCCCATGCGAATATCCACGATAAGGCAGGCCACCTCGCGTGCATCGTAACGGCTGAGGAATGACTCCGCTGAATCGAAACACCTTACGCGGTAGTCCTTGCCCTCGAGCAGCCACTGCAAAGAATCACGGACTGCCTCGTCGTCGTCCACGACGTAGACGGTACCCTTTTTTGGAATCAGACTCATGCAACTATCCTGGGGTCTTGAGTTGTTTGCTCTGTGGCTGCGGTGCGCCGTCTCGCTGCTCACCAACGGGTATCCAGAATGTAAAGCAGCAGCCCGTCAAGGCGGCGCCATTGTAGAGGTTCTCCGCCCGCATCCTGCCCTGGTGCGACTCGACTATCGAGCGGCACAGGTTGAGTCCGATTCCCATGCCGTCGGTCTTGGTGGAGTAGAAGGCTTCGTACAGCCGTTCCAGTACTTCCGGGGCCAGGCCGTTGCCAGAGTCCAGCACGGAGAATTCAACGACCTCGATGCCGTCGATGCGACGCTTCATAACGCGAAGTTCCGCCTTGCGCATGGCGGTCGGGCGCTGCGCCGCATCGACCGATTCAGCAGCGTTCTTGAGCAAGTTGATCAGCACCTGCTCGATCAGGATGGGATCCACCAGCAACATCGGTAGCCGAGAGGCAATCTGCCGCGTCAGGCGCACGTTGCGGCGCCGCAGTTCGATTTCGGCCAACTCGACCGCTTCGTCCAGCATGTCAGCCACGGTGGACCAGGTCCGGTTCGGCTCGCTGCGTTTTACAAACGAGCGGATGCGCTGGATGATCTGGCCTGCGCGTTGCGCCTGGCGCGCGGTCTTTTCCAGCGCGCCCAGCAGATCCTGCTCTGAAATTTGCTGCGCCTTGATACGTGAGACCATGCCATTGCAATAGTTGTTGATGGCGGTCAGTGGCTGGTTGAGTTCATGTGCCACGCTCGACGCCATCTCACCCATGGTGATCAGGCGACTGGCATTCTGGGCCCGGTCGGCTTGCGCTGCTGCCTGCTGTTCCGCAAGCCTGCGCGCAGTGATGTCCGTGGCAATGACCATCTGCGCCAGGCGCCCATCGACCCAGCCCAGGTAACGGGTGCGCACCTCCAGCCACAGGCCGAGCTCGCTCAGGTACACCTCGGCGTGCTCCGTTTCGGCATCCGGCAGCACGGTGGTGGGCATGCCGGCAAATGAATCCACATGGTCGAGCAACTCGTCGTTGACCGGCTGCGGCGGCATGCCAGCTTGTGCGATCAGGGTCAGATGCCCCTTGGCGAGCCCGCCAAACCAGAGCCGGTAAAGCTTGTTGGCAAACAGTAGTTCGTCACTTCCAAGCGGAGCTACCGAAATCGAGGCGTCCAGGGCTTCCAGAACTGTGGTGAAGCGTTCAAACGAGGAAGACAATTGCTCACGGATCCGATTGGGCTCGGTGATGTCCGTCATGGAGGTCATCCAGCCGGTTTGCGTTCCACGCGCATCGATCAGCGGAGACACATAAAGGCGCGCATCGAACAAAGACTGGTCCGGGCGTTTGACCCGCATCTGTACGCCGCCGGGAGTCGTTTTGCCCGACAGTTCCTCGCCAAGATTCTGCGTGAGGGTTTCGTGGTCGGTGTCTGGCCAGTAGGGGAATGGGGCGGTCCTTCCCACCAACTCGGACTCGCTCCATCCGGTCATCTGGCAGAACGCCGCATTGACATACGTAATGCGGCCCTGCAGGTCCATTGCCCGCATACCCGTGGGCATCGAGTTTTCCATCGCCCGACGAAAATTGGTTTCCGACACCAGTGCCTGTTGCGCTTGTTGCCTTCGACGCGTATGGCGCCAGTTGGCGATCAACATCCAGGTGGTCATGATGCTGAGCACACCCACAAGCCAGAACAACCCGCTTCCAATCACGCCAAGCGATGTGCGATAAGCCTGTGCCTTGAGCACCAGCCCGTTGCCCACTGGCGACACCGGAACCTCAAACTCATTGACCGGATTCACCCATGGCAAGAGGCTCGTGGCCGCATTGCGCGGCGGCACGCTGGTGCCGGCCAGCCGCGCACCTTTGTCGTCGAGCAACGAAATGGCGTAACGCGCCGAGACCTCGGCGGGCACGCCATACCGATACAGTCCGTCGACCGAGTATTCCGCCAGCACGATACCCACAAACTTGGTCTTGTCGATCAGCGGAATATGCAGTTGCAACAACGGAGACCCGCTGGTCGATGCCGGTCGCTGCGAGTAGACCGGTTGCTGAAGCTCGCGTGCCAGGTTGTAGATGTTCTGGGTCTCTCCCAGCTTGAGGGTCTCGCCCAGCATCTGGCGCAGGTTGGGCTGCAGGCTGGCCGTCGCATAACTGGCCTTGATGCGCTTGCGGTCGTCGATCCAGCTGAGCCGCTCCAGATCGGGATACTGGTTCACCAGGGCCTCAGCGCGGACCTGGAATTCGTCCGGATCCAGCTCCGCATTGGAGATGTCGCGTGCAATCCGCATCAGTTGTTCCTGACGCTCGAGCAGGCGCAAGCGAAGGCGTTGCTGCGTGTACTCGACGTCGCGTTTGACGGCTTCGTGCTCACGGTCGATCTCTTCCAGTCGCAGGTAACCGAAAGACGCGATGATGGCCGCCAGAAACAACAACACTGCCGCCAAGGGCGCGAGCACGGCGAGCCGATCTTGCCGCTGGGGATTCAGGTGCCACCACCAGCGCCGGACCCGTTCCGTGGTCGCAACGCTCTGTTTGCCGACGGAGTGGGAATCAACGGGCATGGCCGGAGTGTAGAGGGAGTTGCAGACCACGAGTTACCGGAATGGGGTCATCAGGTCTATTTCACAATATGAATTCAAAAAGCATTATTTGAAATTGACAGGATTTCATGGGAGAATTGTCATACAGTACTTCTCTGCGGTCCAAAATAACAGGAGACACCCTATGTCAGCAGTTCCCCAAGATCAGTTCGATGCTGTCGGAGGTGACAGCGACGTACAAGAAACACGCGAATGGATGGACGCCTTGTCGGCCGTGATCCAGTCCGAGGGCGCGCAAAGGGCGCACTTTCTGCTGGAGCAATTACTCGAACATGCGCGCCAAAGCAGCATCGACATGCCGTTTTCTGCCAACACGGCCTATGTCAACACCATCGAACCGGATCGGGAAGAGCGTTGCCCCGGCAATCTCGAAATCGAAGAGCGCCTGCGAGCCTATATGCGATGGAACGCGATGGCGATGGTGGTGAAGGCCAATCGCCACCACCCGGTGGACGGCGGCGATCTCGGCGGGCATATCGGTTCGTTTGCTTCGCTGGCCAACCTTTTCGGCGCGGGATTCAACCATTTCTGGCACGCCGAGAGCGAGGGCCATGGCGGCGATTGCATCTACATACAAGGGCACGTATCCCCTGGCGTCTATGCCCGCGCCTACATGGAAGGGCGCTTGACCGAAGAGCAACTGCTCAACTTCCGCCAGGAGGTGGATGGGAATGGCCTGTCAAGTTATCCGCATCCCAAGCTCATGCCGGAGTTCTGGCAGTTTCCCACCGTGTCCATGGGCCTTGGCCCTCTGATGGCTATTTACCAGGCGCGCTTTCTGAAGTATTTGCACGCGCGCGGCATCGCCGACACAGCCAACCGCAAGGTCTGGGTGTTCTGTGGTGACGGAGAAATGGACGAAGTCGAGAGCCTGGGTGCGATCGGACTGGCATCCCGAGAAGGTCTGGACAACCTGATTTTTGTCATCAACTGCAACTTGCAGCGCCTCGACGGGCCAGTGCGCGGCAATGGCAAGATCATCCAGGAGCTGGAGGGGGATTTCCGCGGTGCAGGCTGGAATGTGATCAAGCTGATCTGGGGCAGCAACTGGGACCCGTTGCTCGCGCGCGACAAGGATGCCGCGCTGCGCAAGGTGATGATGGACACGCTGGACGGGGACTACCAGGCATTCAAGGCCAATGACGGTGCCTATGTCCGCAAACATTTCTTCGGCAAGGATCCGCGTACCCTGGAGATGGTGGCCAAGATGAGCGACGACGCCATCTGGGAATTGCGTCGGGGAGGGCATGACTCGCAAAAGGTCTACGCGGCGTTTCACGCTGCCGTGCAGCACAAGGGCCATCCAACAGTCTTGCTGGTGAAGACCGTCAAGGGTTTCGGCATGGGCAAGATCGGTGAAGGCAAGAATAACGTGCACCAGACCAAGAAGCTGGCGGATGAGGACATCAAGGCCTTTCGGGACCGTTTCAACATTCCGATCCCCGACAGCCAGATTGCGGACATCCCGTTTTACAAACCGGCCGACGACACGCCGGAAATGCGTTATCTGCACGAACGACGCAAGGCCCTGGGTGGATATCTGCCCAGTCGCAGGGTCAAGGCCGACGAGCAGTTCACCGTACCGTCGCTTGACACATTCAAGTCGGTTGTCGAGGCGACGCCCGAGGGCCGCGAGATCTCCACGACACAGGCCTATGTGCGTTTCCTCACAACGTTGCTGCGTGACAAGGCGCTCGGTCCGCGCGTCGTGCCCATTTTGGTGGATGAGGCGCGCACCTTCGGCATGGAAGGGTTGTTCCGCCAGATCGGCATTTACAACCCGCAGGGGCAACAGTACACGCCGGTCGACAAGGACCAGGTGATGTATTACAAGGAAGACAAGCAGGGCCAGATCCTTCAGGAGGGGATCAACGAGGCCGGTGGCATGAGCAGCTGGATCGCCGCCGCAACCTCCTACAGCACCAACAATCGGATCATGGTTCCGTTCTATGTGTATTACTCCATGTTCGGTTTCCAGCGTGTCGGAGACCTGGCCTGGGCCGCCGGCGACATGCAGGCCCGCGGGTTTCTCCTTGGCGGGACCTCCGGCCGAACCACCCTCAATGGCGAAGGCCTGCAACACGAAGATGGGCACAGCCACATCCTCGCCGGGACCATACCCAATTGCATCAGTTATGACCCCACATTTGCCCATGAAGTCGGTGTCATCCTGCACCATGGTCTCAAGCGCATGGTGGAGAGGCAGGAAAACGTCTATTACTACCTGACGTTGCTGAACGAAAACTACGCCATGC
>JAYVRP010000069.1:0-2636 GCA_043776215.1 Rhodoferax sp.
TGCGCGGGCATATCGCGTTGGAGGAGACCTTGATCTACCCCGAGTCCAAGGCGCGCTGGGCCCAGACGGTGGCAGGCCGCCGCGCGCCCGCGCCGCGATAATCCCCGGGACCACTCCACGCATGCCGTCGTCTGTTGCGGCAACTTCGCCGGTGCGGCCGCCGTGGCGCTGTGGGTATTCCGGTCAGGTCACGTGGACATGAGCCCGTGCGGCGGGCCGTGCAGGTAGTATCCGGGCACGGGTTGTGGCGCGGTATGCACTGACCGCCTCTCACATTCAACTGTCGAAGGTTCCCCGAACGGGAACCAGCGGGAAGGCGCCCAGCATGAAAGTACTCTCCACCCTGCGCGTGGTCGAAATCAGCGGTATCGGCCCGGGGCCCTTCTGCGCCATGCACCTGGCCGACCTCGGCGCCGATGTGATTTCCATCGGCCGCAAGGAGGCTGCTGCGAACGGCAAGCCGACCCGCACGATCCTGAGCCGGGGCAAACGCTCGGTGGCCGCCGACCTGAAGAGTCCCGAAGGGCGCGACCTCGTGCTGCAGCTGGTGCGGCAGGCCGACATACTGATCGAAGGCATGCGCCCGGGAGTGATGGAGAAGCTGGGCCTGGGCCCCGAGGCCTGTGCCGCCTTGAATACGCGGCTGGTCTACGGGCGCATGACCGGTTGGGGCCAAAGTGGCCCATTGGCCCATGCGGCCGGGCACGACAACAACTACCTCTCGGTATCGGGCGCGTTGTGGCAGGCCAGCCCTGCCGGGCAGCGCCCTGTCACCCCCTTCACCACGGTCGGTGACATCGGTGGTGGCGCACTGTATCTGGCCGTGGGGCTGTTGTCGGCGGTGTTGCAGGCCCGTGACACCGGGCGCGGTGCCGTCGTGGATGCGTCCATCGTCGACGGCTCCGCGCATGCCCTCAACCTGATGCTGCAGGCCCGCCATGCCGGCATGGTGAGCGACACCCGCGGCCATAGCATCCACGACAGCTCGCCTTTCTACGAAACCTACGTCTGCGCCGATGGCCAGCACATCACGATCGGTGCGATCGAACCCCAGTTTTACGCGCTGCTGCTGCACCACCTCGGGCTGCAGGAGGACCCCGACTTCCGGTCACCCCAGTGGGACCGGGCGACATGGCCGAAACTGCGTGCACGCCTGGCGTCCATTTTTCTTGCCAGGACCCGTGCGCAATGGCAGGCCGGGATGGAGGGCAGCGACATCTGTTTCGGGGCCGTCCTGAACCCGGCCGAAGCCGCACTGCACCCGCACAATGTGGCCCGCGGTGTGTACCTGCAGCCGGACGGTGTGCTGCAGGCGGCGCCCGCGCCGCGTTTTGACGGCCATGCCTACGCGCCGGGGGTGATGGCATTGGCCGGTGAGCACACAGCGGAAATCACCGCGCAACTGCTGGCCGGCGGCGCCGCGTCGGTCTGGCGCGACCCGCGTTGACTGGCAATCCGACAAGAAAGGCATCGACATGAACACACCGGGTTTGACTGGCCAGCGCGTCGCAGTGACGGGCGGTCTGGGTGGTTTGGGACGGCGCGTTGGCGCTGTGCTCACGGCGCGCGGCGCCCGGGTGGTGCTCATTGACCGGGCACCGGCGAGCATGGTGGCAGACATCGCAGCAGTCATTGGCGGCGTCGACATGGGCGATCCCGCTTCTGCCGCCAATGCGTTCGAGCAGGCCGCGCGCACCCTGGGCGGCATCGATGCACTGGTCAATGTGGCCGGCGGCTTCGCCTGGGAAAAAATCGAAGCCGGGCAACTGGAGACCTGGGACCGGATGTACGCCATGAACCTGCGCACGGCGGTGGCCGCGTCGCAGCAGGCCCTGCCCCACCTGTTGCGCGCCACGGGTGCCAGCATCGTCAACGTCGGGGCCAACGCCGCGCAGAAGGCAGGCCTCGGCATGGGTGCCTATGCCGCATCCAAGGCCGGTGTTGCCCGGCTGACCGAGGCCATGGCGGAAGAGTTCAAGGAACAGGGCCTGCGCGTGAACGCGGTGCTGCCCAGCATTCTCGACACGCCCGCCAACCGTGCCGACATGCCGGACGCGGACTTCTCGCGCTGGGTAACACCCGATGCGCTGGCGGCGGTGATCGCCTTTCTGCTGTCATCCGACGCGTCGGTGGTGACAGGGGCCTGTATCCCAGTCACCGGGCGGGTGTAGCGAGCCTTGCGCTGCCAGACTTCAAGCGACAGAATTCCAGCATAAAGGTAACAAAGTATCCATAACAACTCGAAAAAATCGTACATTAAGGCTATATTTTTACCTTTATGGATACTTGCACCATTGAACTCTTTGTAGCCAATCACTGGTGCTCGGTGGCCAGCGTGAGTCTGGCGGGCGCAAAAGAGCGGGGCTGGCAGGCCGAGACGCATGGCGGCTACGGCACCACTTGGGCCGTGGAGCATGCTGGCAAGCGGGACGCGTGGGCGCTTTGCAGCGCCATGCCCGTGTCGCTGGAGCCGGTGGAGTTGCCGAACTGGCCCGTTTTCCTCATTGACCTGCTGCCGCAGGGGTACGGGCGGCGCGAACTGCTGCGGCGCCTGAAGCTTCCCGAGACGTCCGAGCTAAGCGCCGATTGGCCGCTGTTGCTGGCCGGTGCCGGCAATCCGATTGGGCACCTGCGCG
>JAYVRP010000070.1:0-2635 GCA_043776215.1 Rhodoferax sp.
CCGCGGCGAGTTGTGGTATCTCCTTCAAGATCCGGTTTCCAATCGGGTGCACCGCTTCGCGCCTGGCGCTCGGCTGATCATTGCGGCGATGGATGGCCGACGCAGTGTGGAGGACCTGTGGGAGCTGGCGAACAGTCGACTGGGCGATGAAGCGCCAACGCAGGACGAAATCATCCACCTGCTCGGGCAACTGCATGCCGCAGACCTGTTGCAGAGCGATGTCACGCCGGATGCGTCCGAGGCGTTTGATCGCGGTGAACGCGAACAAAAGGCGTTGCGGCGACGGTCTTACATGAACCCGATGGCGGTGCGGGTTCCGTTTTGGGACCCGAATGCCTTCCTGAACCGGATTGATCCAGCTGTTCGCTGGCTCTGGAGCCGATGGGGGGCGCTCTTGTGGCTTGCCGTGGTCGTGCCGGCACTCATTCTGATTCCACCCCATTGGGCGCAACTGACTCACAACCTGTCTGATCGTGTCCTGGCAGGCAACAACCTGCTGCTCTTGTGGTTTGTTTTTCCGCTCATCAAGGCGCTGCACGAGCTGGGCCATGCCACGGCGACCAAGGCCGGCGGTGGCGAAGTGCATGACATCGGGGTCATCTTGCTGGTGCTGATGCCAGTGCCCTATGTCGAGGCATCGGCGGCATCAACATTCAAATCGAAATACGACCGGGCCATTGTGGGCGCGGCCGGCATGCTGGTCGAGCTGTTCATCGCGGCTCTGGCGTTCTACCTGTGGCTGTTGGTCGAACCTGGTGCGGGCCGTGTCATTCTTTTCAACGTCATGCTGGTGGCCGGCGTATCCACACTCATCTTCAATGGCAATCCGCTGCTGCGCTACGATGCCTATTACATACTTGCCGACCTGATCGAGATACCGAACCTCGCGCAGCGCTCCCTGGCTTACTGGGGATACGTCGCCAAGCGACATGTGCTGGGCATGCACGATCTCGATCCACCGCAGGCAGCACGGGCGGAAAAAGCCTGGTTCTTGTTCTACGGGGTGGCCTCCACGATCTACCGCATTTTCGTGACCGTTGCCATCGCAATCTTCATCGCCGGCGAATTCTTTGTGATCGGCGTGATTCTTGCCGCATGGGCCGTGGTGGCCATGGCGGTGGTGCCTTTGATCAAGGGCGCGCGGCAGGTTGTCGCGAGCGCGGGTGTGCAGAAGTACCGGCAGCGCGCGATCTCGGTCACCGCCGCCATTTTGGCGGTTTTTGTGGTGCTGGTTTTCGTCGCGCCCATGCCGTTCCGATCAAATGCTGAAGGCGTGATCTGGTTGCCGGAGCAATCCATGGTACGGGCCGGCACCAACGGTTTCGTCACGCGACTGCTGGTTGCGCCTGGCACGCGGGTAGCCCGCGGTGATGCCTTGCTGATGAGCCAGGATCCGATGCTGGACGCGCAATTGCGGCAGGGCGAGGCCAGAGTAGCGGAACTGCAGGCCACCTATGCCGCCCAGTTTGTGGCCGAACGCGCCAAGGCGAGCATTGTTCGCGACCAGCTGGAAAGCGAACGGGCGACTCTGGAGCGACTGCGTGAACGCGCCGACGGATTGATTGCGCGTGCTGCCACCGATGGCGTATTCATCGCCCCGCAGGCTGCGGACATGCCGGGTCGCCACTACCGCAAGGGCGAGCTGCTGGGTTATGTTGTCGAGAGTGGGCCGCCCCTGGTGAGGGTGGTGGTGTCGCAAGATGTCGTTGACATGGTCAGGTTGGCAACGATCGGTGTCCAGGTTCGCCACGCGCATCGCCCTGATATCGTCGCCGAGGGCAGGATCGTTCGCCAGGTTCCCGCGGGCAACGAATATTTGCCCAGCCGGGCACTGGGCACCGAAGGCGGTGGAAAGATCACCACCGACCCGCGCGACCAGAAGGGCGCGAAGACCATGGAGCGCATGTTCCAGTTCGACATTGAATTACCGGGCGTGGCGGATCGGACCTTCTTCGGGGAACGCGTCTTCGTGCGTTTCGACCATCACAAGGAGCCGCTTGCATTTCAGTGGTACCGAGGCGTTCGCCTGCTCTTCCTGTCGCATTTCAATGTCTAGAACCTTGAACCTGGCCGAGGCGGCGGATATCGGCGTGACGCGGCCCTACGTTGAGCGGGCCGAGACAGAGGCAGCTTGGCATGATCAGCTGGCCAGATTCCTGATCGCCGCGACGCTCACGCCGCTGCGCCGGCGTCTGCGAGACTCCGGGCACCGCTTGCAACGTATCGTGGAGCTGGCCGCGCGGCATGAGCAATCCTTGCGATCAGCCTCTGACAGCGAGGTGCGCCAGCGCGCCAAGGCCATGCGGGGGCGTCTGCGTCGTGACGGATTTGTGCCGGAGCTCGTCGGCGAGTGTTTCGCCATGGTGCGCGAAGCCGCTTCCCGCACCATCGGCCAGCGCCACTACGAGTCGCAGATGATGGGCGGATGGGCGCTGCTTGAGGGCCGGCTGGTCGAGATGGCGACGGGCGAGGGGAAAACTGTGGCCGCCACGCTTCCTGCGTGCACCGTCGCCCTGGCCGGCTATCCGGTCCACGTGATCACCGTCAATGACTATCTCGCTGAGCGCGATGCCGAAGAAACAGCTCCGCTTTACGAGTTTTTCGGCCTGACGGTCGGCACCGTGGTGCAGGGTAT
>JAYVRP010000071.1:0-2635 GCA_043776215.1 Rhodoferax sp.
GTATCCCATGCTGCCACCCGCGCCCTTGAGTGAATGCGCCAAGGCGGCAAGCTCCGGCAGGTCCGTGTGTTCGGCTGCGACATCCATCTGTGCCATCCGCGTCGGCAACTGCGCCACAAAACGCGCCACAATGGGCCCGAGTTTCGCATGGCCAGCCAGGCGGGAGGTCAGCGGTGCCTGGTCTGCGGCCACTTCGATGCCAATGACGGAGGCTGCCGGGGCAGCCTCCAAGGAGTGTGGCTGCGGGTTCGCCACCGGCTGCCCGCCAAGGCGTTGCGCCAGGTCCTGCAGCAGCGCATCAACGTCGATCGGTTTGGTCTGGTAGCCGCTGAAACCGGACGTTTCGAGTTCACGCTCGAATCCTTTCATGGCATTGGCTGTCAGGGCGATGATGGGCAACAGGCACCCGCGCGCGCGCAATTGCCGTGTCGCCGTCTGGCCGTCCATCACTGGCATTTGCATGTCCATCAGCACCAGGTCGAAGGCCTGCGCAGCCACGCAGTCGAGAGCGACCTGGCCGTTCTCCGCTTCGCTGACATGCAGGCCCACATCCTCCAGCAGGATGCGCACCAACTGGCGGTTCTCGACACCGTCGTCCACCACCAGCACGTGGCGCGGCGGGAACTGCCAGCGCACGGCATCCAGGGGTCGCGACGCATGCGTCGTCGTCGCCAGCGCGGCAGGTGCCAGCATCATGGCATGCGCCATGTCCCCGGCGTCGAGCCACAACGTGAAGGTGGTGCCGCTGCCGTACACACTGTGGGCCGTGATGTCGCCGCCCATCGCGCGCGCAAAACCACGGCTGATCGTGAGGCCGAGGCCGGTACCGCCAAAACGCCGTGTGGTGGATGACTCTGCCTGCACGAAGGGCTCGAACACCGAATCGATCTTGTCGGCTGGAATACCGATGCCGCTGTCCTGCACGTCGATGCAGTAACGGGTCTCCTGACTCGCGGGTTCCAGCCTCAGCGCCAATGTGACGGAACCGGTTTCTGTGAACTTGATGGCATTGCCGATCAGGTTGGTGAGGATCTGGCGCAGCCGCGCCGGGTCCCCCAGGATCGTCGCCGGCAACGGTTGTGGAAATTCAATATTCAGCGCCAGCCCTTTCTGGGTCGCGCGCTCCTGCAGTGTCTGGATCACCTCGTGCGCAACCTCGTGCGGGGCCATCGCGATCCGCTCGGCCTCCAGGCGTCCGGCTTCCACCTTGGACAGGTCCAGAATGTCATTGATCAGGTTGAGAAGGTGTTTGCCACTCGAATGGATGATGTCCAGATGCTTGCCTGCGTCGGGCGACTGGCGCAGGTCGCCGCGGCGCAGCACTTCGGTAAATCCCAGGATCGCATTCATCGGGGTGCGGATCTCGTGGCTCATGTTGGCCAGGAACTGGCTCTTGGCGTCATTGGCCGCATCCGCCTGCTCCTTTGCGGCCTGCAGCGCCGCGCCGCGCTGCTCGAGCTCGGTCACGTCCTGGAAGCTGACAACGATTGCTTGCAGTCCCCCGGTGTCGTCCAGGATCGGCGAGCAGTTCGCGCGCAAGGCGAAACGTTTGCCCTGGTTGCCGGTGACCCTCAGATGGACGTCGCGTTGGGGTTGTTTCGAGTTCAGGGCGAGTTGCCACGGTAGCTGGTCGGGGGCCATGGCGCTGTCGTCGCTGCGGCACCAACCGAACTCCGACGGTGAGCGCCCGACCAGTTTGTTTTCCTCGACCCCCAGCATCAGACTGGTGGATTTGTTGGCCAGCACGATGGCGCCCTGGCGGTCCAGCACGACCAGGCCCTCTGTCAGCGTGTCGTAGGCCGCCCGCACGCGTTGCGGGACCGCGCGGGAAGGATCGAGTTCGCGCAACATGCGCCGCAGGTAGAAGTAAAACAGCGTATAACAGGCCATGAACACGAAGGCCGACAGACGCAGGCCGGGATCCTGCAAATGCCCGATCCATCCGCTCGACCGCAACGGTGTGAACCGCAATTCGATGGTGCCCCACTGCTGGCCGGAGAGCCAGACTGGCACCACGATCTCGGCATCGGTGGACGTGTCGTGGGGTTCGGGTGACCAATGGACAGCATGCGCGCCCAGGTCGACCAGCAGCGCCCCGTCGAGGCCGCGAACACCGATGGACAACAGACCTGGATTGCGCCCGCGCAGGAACTCCAGCGTCTCGGCGAGGACCTCGGGCTTTTCCTCGTCCAGCACCGAGGACGCCGCAATCGCAATGGTCTCGGCCAGTGCGCCCCGGTGCTGGCGCGTCTGCGCTTGCGGGTCCGGGATCAACTTGAGGTAACCCGCTGCGAGGATGACACTCACGGCGAGCGCGGCCAGGCCCAGGGCCAGGTGGACGCGGGTTGAAAGCCTTTTCAGCAGTGCCAGTGGATTCATTTCCGGACCTCTTCGTGGGGCGCATCGCCGGTGCTGGCCAGCCGCAGCGGCGTCTGCTTCGCATGGTCGTCGAACAACTTCTCGAGTTCGCGGTCATCCGGATTCGGTCGCCCGTTCCTGGCGCGGCCAGCCCGCGCCGCGGCGAGCACCGGCAAGGGATCGATCATCTGCCAGGCCGGCAGAGCCGACAGCATGGAGCTCATCAGCACGCCGCCGCGCACCAGCCACACGACATAACCGATCGACAGGCCGCTGC
>JAYVRP010000072.1:0-2635 GCA_043776215.1 Rhodoferax sp.
GCCGTTTATCTGGACCAAGAAAGCTGCCGACATCCTGGAGAAGGTCATTCGCGCCAATAGTCGCTTAAGTTCTAAACAGAATGCAACACTACACTAGCGGCGGGCATGCGATATGCGCCTGATACCGCCGGAGCCAGCCGCCACATGAATGCTGTGAATCGGAAAATCAGATGGCACATTCTTGTCTCCGATGACTCGTGGCTCGGATCTACACCGAGCGCGGCACCAGGGGCGAACAGTTGGATCAGCTCGCCGGGACCGGCCAGGCCAACATCCCCCCAAGAACTCCCCGGTGTGCCACCCCGCGCTGACGAGTCCGTCCCGGTGGGCACGAAACATGCCGTTTGATTTTCCTATTCACAAATGCCATAGTTGGACCCGAGCAGCATCGGTGCGGTTCAGACGCTGCGATGCGCAACCGTTCGTCAGTCGAGGTAAGCGGTCCTGGGTCGCCTACGAAATCCAGCGCGCCATTCACAGAAAGGACCGACCCAATGAACCGCAGACTGTCGTTTCAGTTGTTGAGCACCACCGTGCTGACAGCCGCCAGCGGGTCGCCGAGGGCGCAAAATCTTGCGCCCACTCCGGCCCAGCCCGAAGGCCCGTACTACCCGGTTGAACCCATCCCGCTGCGTGCAGACCTGACGCGCCGTGGCGGTCAACAGGTCCTTGGCACGCTGCTGGCGCTGGAGGGCCGCATTTCGCGCGCGGGACAGGCCGTGCCCGACGCGCGTGTTGAGATCTGGCAGTGCGATGTCAAAGGCTACTACCGGCATCCCAAGTCCAAGGGGTCCGTGGACGGCGGCTGGGACGGCTTCGGCGCGCAGATGACCGATGCGAAAGGCCAGTTTCGATTTCGAACCCTGCTGCCCGTACCCTACGAAGAGCGGCCTCCGCATGTGCACTTCAAGGTGTGGGTGGGCGGCACCCTGGCCCTGACCACCCAGGCCTACCTCGAGGGGCAGACGCGCGCGGGCGGCCCTTTTGGCTGGCAGTGGGCGCTGTTTTCCAACACCAATGGCCTGACCATGACGCCCATCGCTGACGCCAAGGGCGCATTGTCCGCGCGTTTCGACATCACGCTGGGGTGATTGCCGTGCAGCACATCAGCCGCAGGCGCTGGCTGGTTGGCATCGGTGTGCTCGCTGCCGGGCCATCAATAACTGCGGGCTGTGCAAGCAACCCAACCAACTTCTCGCAAGAGCCAGGGTTCGCTGCATTTTTCGCAAAATTTCCCCGAAGCAATGCCGTTGCCGATGCTGCCGAACAGGCTTTGCTGGCGCGCCACCACCCACGCTTGTACTTGCCGCCAGGGCATGCCGGCATGCTTCACTTCTACAAAGACTACATCGCACACGGAGAGCTTGTCGACGGCGCCGGGCAGCGCGTGCCTCCACCGGTCACGCCGGCCATCCTGAACGTGCACCGCAACGATCCGCGCGCTGTGTTCACGCATGTGCCGCCCGTCTCCGGCCATGCGGCGCCGCAGCCCACGCTGTTTGCACGCGTGGACCACGACACGCTCGAGTTCGACGGCACGGCGTATGCATTCACGTTCCTCACCTACCACGCGGTCTTCCGTCATTCGGGCATCGCCGCGGGGCTTGAGGGTTGGCGCAAAGCGGCTTTGGCCCTGGCGGGTGACCTTGACGACTGGCACCAGCTGGACCATTACACGGCCGCCACTGTGGTGCTCGATGCAACGCAGCGGCCAGTGGCGCTGATACTGCAGCAGCACAACTATCACCACACCCTGGTCTTTGATGCCAAGCGGCCGTGGCCGGCTGACAACCGAGTGGCCATCGACGTGGCGATTCGTTCCAACGAGCTGTACCCCCACGCCGTCGAGCGGCATCGCCACCGGGCCGCGCGATTTGATACGCCTGAAGAGCTGCGCTACTTGATGGGCTTCGGCCCACGCCCCTGGCTGGCTGACGAGGACATGACCGAGGGCCGAACCGAAGTGAGCACCACGTTGGCCTTCTTGCCACCCAGTGATGCGTTCTACAGCTTCCAGGGCTTTCTCGGGGCACGTCGCCGCTTGCCTGGGCGGGATGGCCCACCCGGCGCCGACTTCAACACCTGGCCTGTGCTGAAGCCTTGGGTATCGCGCATGTTGATGGGTTTCTGGCGCGTGGGAGACCAGGGCGACAGGGGCCGGCTCGACGCGGGGTATGGCCGCACGGGGCGACCGCAGGACTTTGCCGCTGCACAGGCGTTGCCGTTTTTGCAGGCTGCGGGTCTGCGAAGGTGAGCTTGCAGGTCAGCGCCGACTGAAGTTTCAGTAGCAGTCGAACGCCGGGAACAGATGCTATGGATGCCTCCCTCCTTAAGGGGAGATGGAATGGGGTGCTGAGACAGAACAGCCGTCAATCAGGAAGAAACCACCTGGCACGGGGTGGATCCTCTGATGGAAACGGCATCAAAGTGCCCAGGGTGTGATAGACCAAAGTCTTCACTAAACCACAGAGGATCCGCTATGAATCGTAATGCAGGAATGAACGCCGGACAAATCATCGGCACCATGAACGGCCAGCAGGTGGTCGGCCTGGATATCGCCAAGCATGTGTTCCAGATGCACACCGTGCACATGGGTACGGGTGAAATCTGCAACGTGCAGATCAAACGGGCCAAG
>JAYVRP010000073.1:0-2629 GCA_043776215.1 Rhodoferax sp.
GGCGCAGGCGGCTTACGACCAGATGATGACGCTGCCGTTCTACAACAGCTTCTTCCAGACCACCAACGTTCCGGCGGTGCAACTTGCCACGCGTCTGGCGGCCCTGGCGCCGAATGTGGGGGGACGCAGCTTCGCACATGTCTTCTATTCCTCCAGCGGCAGTGAAAGCAACGACTCCAATGTGCGCATGGTGCGCCGCTACTGGGACTTGCTCGGCCAGCCTCGGCGCAAGGTGATCATCAGCCGGGAAAACGCCTACCACGGCAGCACGATGGCGGGCGCTTCCCTGGGTGGCATGAGTGGCATGCATGCGCAGGGCGACCTGCCGATTCCCAACATTACGCACATCGGGCAGCCTTATTTCTACGACCTTGGCCTGCCCGGGGAAACCAGCGACGAGTTCGGCGTGCGCGCCGCCGGCTGGCTGGAGCAAAAGATTCTGGCCGTCGGACCCGACAAGGTGGCGGCCTTCATTGCCGAACCGGTGCAGGGCGCGGGCGGGGTGATCGTCCCGCCGGCCACCTACTGGCCTGAAATCCAGCGTATTGTCGACAAGTACGGCATCTTGCTCATCAGTGACGAGGTGATCTGTGCCTTCGGTCGCCTGGGGCACTGGTTCGCTTACGAGAAGTTCGGCTACAGACCCGACCTGGTCACTATTGCAAAGGCGGTCACGAGTGGCTACATCCCTCTTGGAGGCGTCATGGTGGGCGACCGTGTGGCACAGGTTCTGATTGAACAGGGGGGTGAGTTCAACCACGGCTATACCTACAGCGGGCATCCGGTGGCCTGTGCCGTGGCTTTGGCAAACCTTGACATCATGGAGCGCGAGCAACTGCCCCAGCGCGTGCTGGCCGACATTGGCCCGTATCTTGCTGACAGATTTCTGGAGCTTGAGGATCACCCCTTGGTGGGACATGCGGAGACCTGTGGTTTCGTGGCCGGCATGGTGCTGGTCCAGAACCGGCGGGACAAGGTCCGGTTTGGTGCAGACCAGGAAATTGGAATGGTGTGCCGCGGGCACTGTTTTCGCAATGGCCTGATCATGCGGGCGGTAGGTGATCGCATGATCATTGCGCCACCGTTGACCATGACCCATGACCAGATTGACGAGATGATGGCCCTGATCCGCAAGTGCCTGGACCTGACACTGCAGGATGCGCGAAAGAGTGGTTGGTTGGGGTGATGCCTTGCGCTAGGATTGTGACATTCGGCTTCAACTTTTATGAACTCAGGAGTAAATCATGGGCGATTTTCTAGGTCGGCGCGGTGTTGAGAAGGTCATTGCGGGGTTGATTGGAGCCGTGCTGTTGTTGGGAGTGGCCAGTACGGCCAGCGCCCAGCAGGAGGAGAAGGTTCTCAACTTTTACAACTGGTCCGACTACATCGGGCCCGACGTGATCAAGAACTTCGAGAAGGAAACCGGCATCAAGGTCCGGTACGACAACTACGACAGCAACGAGATCCTGCATGCCAAATTGGTCGCTGGCAAGACGGGTTACGACATTGTCGTGCCGTCGTCGAATTTCGCCATGATCCAGATATCAGGAGGGCTGCTGTCGAAACTCGACAAGTCCAAGTTGCCCAACCTCAAGAACATGGATCCAGCGATTCAAGCCCAGATCGCGAAAGTCGACCCTGGCAATGAGCACCTCGTCACCTGGCTGTGGGGGTACACCACCGTAGGCATCAATGTAGACAAGGTCAAGGCCGCATTGGGCGGCGAGCCGTTGCCGGACAACGTCTGGGAGCTGGTGTTCAATACCAAATACATCAGCAAGCTCAAGTCGTGTGGTGTCAGCGTGCTGGACGCAGGTTCAGAAATCTTGCCGGCGGCTTTGCAGTACCTGGGTAAGGATGCGCACAGTAGCAATTCTGCAGATTACGGCGACGCGGCGACCTTGCTCAAGACGATCAGGCCTTACATCACGCTGTTCAGTTCATCTGGATACATCAACGACTTGGTGAGTGGCTCGATTTGTGTTGCTCTCGGGTTTTCTGGGGATATTTCGATCGCACGCCAGCGTGCCATCGACGGGAAAACCGGTCAGAACATTGAGGCGCTGGTGCCCAAAAAAGGAGGCTTGCTGTTTTTTGACACGATGGCCATTCCGGCAGATGCCCCGAGACCCAACAATGCCCATCTGTTCATGAACTACATCATGCGACCAGAAGTCCACGCTTCGCTTTCCAACCAGGTGTTCTATGCGAATCCGAACGCGGAGGCCCGGAAATTCGTGGTTCCGTCAGTGGCCAATAACCCCGCCGTGTTTCCAACCCCGGCGCAACTGGCAACGATGATTCCTCCCAAGGCGATGACCAACGACACCAGGCGCCTTCAAACCCGGGTTTTCACTGCGTTCAAGACGGGGCGCTAGGACGTGGCGACCGCGAACCCATCGCTCGGCAGGCCGGCGGCTGCTCAGGCCGGTGTGCCTTTCCTGCGGCTGAGCTCGGTGGTCAAGCAGTTTGGTGACGCCATCGCTGTCGACGGTGTGACGCTTGATATCACCAAGGGCGAGATCTTTGCCCTGCTGGGTTCCTCGGGTTGCGGCAAGTCCACGCTGCTGCGCATGCTCGGTGGATTCGAGGAGCCGACTTCAGGGCTGATACTGCTGGAAGGGCAGGA
>JAYVRP010000074.1:0-2628 GCA_043776215.1 Rhodoferax sp.
GCACTGGTCGGGCGAGGTCACCGTGCTGGGTGAGCAGCGCGCCCCCGATGTGCCGCCACCGTCCGCCAGCCGGCTGCGGGTGCAGATGATTTTTCAAGATCCGTTCGGCTCGCTGCATCCGCGCCACACCATCGACCGCAGCCTGACCGAGGCCATGCAGGTGCATGGTTTCGACCGCATCGAACAACGCGCCCTGTCCGCGCTGGACCGGGTGGGTTTGAGCCGGAGTTTCCGTTTCCGGTTTCCGCACCAGTTGAGCGGCGGCCAGCGCCAGCGGGTAGCCATCGCCCGTGCCCTGGTGCTCGAACCCGACCTGCTGCTGCTCGACGAACCCACCTCGGCACTGGATGCCTCGATCCAGGCCGAGGTGCTGAACCTGCTGATGGACGTACGTCGCGACCTGGGAACCAGCATGCTCTTCGTCAGCCACGACCTGGGCGTCATCACCCACATGTGCGAGCGGGTGGCGGTGATGCAGCAGGGCGAGATCGTCGAAACCCTGAACGCCGCCAGCATCGTTAGCGGTGACGTGGCGCACCCCTACACGCGCGAGTTGCTCGCCAATTGTTTTCCCGGAAAAGTGAACCTGTCGCCAGACTTGGAGTGACCATGCCACCTACCACCCCGTTCGAGGCCGGAAACGGCAGCCAGACCACCACCTGGGCGCAATGCATCCCGTTCTACGAGCGGTTGGCGGAGGAGTTTCCAACCCGTCTGCGGTTCTGGCAGATGGGTGTGTCGGACAACGGTGTCCCCATGCACGCCGGGGTGGTCAGCGCGGACGGTGAATTCGACCGTGAACGCCTGCAGGCAGCGGGCCGGCCGGTGTTCTTCAACAACAACGGCATCCACCCCGGCGAGCCCGAAGGCATCGACGCCTGCATGGCCCTGGTGCGCGATTTCTGTACCCGGCCGGAGCGGCTGGCCGCCTTGGGCGACACGGTTTTTCTGTTCATCCCGATCTACAACGTGGACGGCAGCCTGAACCGCAACTCCACTTCGCGCGCCAACCAGGTCGGGCCCGAGTCCTTCGGGTTCCGGGCCAATGGCCGCAACCTCGACCTGAACCGGGACTTCATCAAGTGCGACACGCTGGCGGCGCAGGTGTTCAACCGGTTCTTCACGCAATGGGATCCGGACGTGATGGTGGACACCCACACCTCCAATGGCGCGGACTACCAGTACACCATGACCCTGATCCACACCCAGGCCGACAAACTCGGTGGCCGGCTGGGCACGTTCCTGCAGGAAACCATGGTGGGGGCCATCTATGCGGACATGGGCCAGCGTGGCTGGCCCACCACGCCGTATGTGCACCCGGTGAAAGACACGCCCGACGATGGCATCGCGCACATGCTCGATGTGCCCCGGTTCTCCACCGGTTACGCGGCGCTGAACCACACCATCGGGTTCATGCCCGAGACCCACATGCTCAAGCCCTTCGCCGACCGGTATGCCGCCACGCGTGCGCTGGTCGAGTCGGTGCTGGCGTTCACGGTCGGGCACGGGGCGCAGATCCAGGCGCTGCGGCGCGAAGCCCGGGCCGACGCCGCCACGCGCTCGCACTGGCCGGTGCATTGGCAACTCGATTTCCAGCGCCCGCGCATGACCCGGTTCAAGGGGTATCGGGCCGTGTACCGGCCCAGCACGCTGGGCAACTACCTGCGCCTGGCCTACGAGCGCTCGCAACCCTGGGAGCGCGACATCGCCTGCTTCGAGCGCGCCCGGGCGGACATCGAAATTGCCACTCCGCGCGCCTACCTGGTGCCAGCCGCCTGGCGCGAGGTGGTCGAGCGGCTGTTGTGGAACCAGGTGCAGGTCCAGCGCCTGGAGCAGGACCAGGCTCTGCAGGTGCGGCGCTGGCGCATCGCATCGGTCACGACACGGGCCACGCCGTACGAGGGGCACATGTTCCACGATGACCTGTCACTGGTGGCGGAGCTCGGCCCTCATGTGGCGCGCGCCGGCGACTGCCTGGTGCCGCTGGACCAGCCCCATGCGCGTTACGCGGTCGAAACGCTGGAACCACAGGCCCACGACAGTTTCTTTCGCTGGGGCTTCTTCAACAGCGTGCTTGAGAAGAAGGAGCACTACTCCGACTACCTCTTCGAAGACCTGGCCGGCGAGATGCTGCAGCAGGAGTCTGCATTGCAGGAGGCGTTTGACCTGTGGAAGCGCCAGAACCCGGCCAGCCTGACGGACCAGCGCGCCGTGCTGGATTTCCTGTTTGCCCACGGGCAACGGGTCAGCGAGCCTGGCTGGAGGTGTTACCCGGTGTTGTCGGTACTGTCGTAGGGGCGTGTGTCAGCCGGCTTCGGGCCCGGAGGCCGGCCCGGTGGCGTCGGCCGGCTCGGCCGGGCGGGGTTGGCGCACACCTGGCTTGGCCAGGATTTCGAGGTAGAACTGCGACCCGCCCTCGCTGGCGACGATATTGATGCGGGCCTTGATGTCCGCCAGCGGGACCACCTCTGCGGTGTCCTGCGTCAGGCCGAAGCGGCAGTCGAAATCCCAGAACTGCGCGCCCTCCGGCACGGCACGGCGCCGTTCACGCTGCAGGTATTTGCGGATATCGTGTTTGACCGCGTCCAGAACCCGCTCGCGGTTCTTGCCTTCAATGTGGAGCTGGAA
>JAYVRP010000075.1:0-2627 GCA_043776215.1 Rhodoferax sp.
GCAGAACTCACTGCGTGCGCTTTGCGCACTCCGTTCAAACAGCCGCGACGAGTCAGTTGACGAAGCGCGCTGCGCGCGCCACCCCCAGCGCTGCGCTCCTCGGCGCCCCAGAGATCGCCCCCACCGGCCACCGCCTGCCGCGACGCTGGGTGTTTGGTGTTCGTTGCCTTGGGACCCCCGAACACCAGAAGCGCATCTGCAAAGGCGCGTGGGGACAGGCCGCGGCGCGCCTCAGTTGCGGCGAGGAGCACAGGGCTTGCGGCCCAGCGCGAAGCGCGGTTCGTCATCATTCTCGTCGCGGCTGTTTGAGCGTAGAGAGCGAAGCGAACGCAGTGAGTTCCGCGACGCGGCCGCAAGACCAAGCACCGCAGCGCCGTCGGCGCGTTCAGCGCCCGACCGCAACTGTGAAGCGCTGCGGCCTGTCCCCACGCGCCTTTGCCGCCGCCAACCTCGAGAAAACGAAGGGCAAGGACCGCCCGAATCGGACCGCCAGTGACCCGGCCCCACAGCCTGCTCTCTAGGCTTCCCAGCCACACGGCACCCATCCTAGTACCCGCGCGCCAACCGCTCGGCGCTGACCCAGGTGGCGTGGAAGCCGTTGGGGACACGCTGGGGCAAACGGATCTTGCAGACCGGCCCTTTGGTGATGTCGTGCGCGTCGAAGATGGTGACAAAGGACGCGTGCTTGTCGTCGTCCCACATGAAGCCGACCAGGTAGCCATCGTCCTCGTTCTTCCAGTTGTCCTGGGGTGCAAAGGGCGCCTCGCTGAACCATTTGTTGACACCGGCGTGGTAACTCGTGCAGGTGTCCTGCTCCAGGTCGTAACGCACGAAACCGCAGAAGCGCGGGTCCTCGGCGCGGTTGCTGCGCGCCATCAACACGTTCCAGGAATAACGTGTCTTGTAGCCCTGCATCCAGGAGTTGATGACCGGGAACTCCTGGTTCACGATGTCGTCGATCACGCGCTCTTTCGTCTCGCCGGTGCGCAGGTTGAAGCGCCACTCGTAGAACAGGAAGTCGTGCTCCAGGTTGGCCGGCATCTTGGGAAACTTGTCGGCCTCGATGTTGCCGTGCCAGTCGCGCGGCAGGCGAAACGGCGTGCCTGTCATCACAATCTCGGTGCCGCCCAGGCCGTCATCCTCTTCCCAGGCATTGGACACGTGGTACATGTAGCAGGGCTTGGCCTCGAACCAGCGGATCTGCCCGGGTGTGCCATGGCGCGGCACCACGGCGAATCGCGACGGCAGGGTGTGGTGGAACTTCAGCTTGTGACGGCCGGCAGCGAACGCGTCCATGTCGTAGAACAGCGGCAGGTCGTGCAGGATGGTGTAGTCGGGTGTGATCGCCATGTCGTGCGGCAGGCGCGGGCCGGGCAATTGCACCGGCATGAAGGTCTGCAGTTTGCCAAAGCGGTCCATCACGCCGTAGTGCATGTAGGGCGCTTTTTTTCCATACGCGAAGAACAGGAACTCGCCGGTGCGCTCGTCCACCTTGGAGTGGGCCGAGATCGGCAGGCCCTTGAGGCGCTCATCGACGTCGAGCTTGCCGACCGTGGACAAGTCATGGGGGCGCACCTGGTACACGGCGCCGCCCAGGTACCACATCGAGATCAGGTTCCCGGCGAAGAACTTGACGTCGGTGTTCGAGGTGTTCTTGATCGGCATGTCGGGCCGGTCCTTGCGCGGCGGATCCTTGATGCCCTGCCACAGCGCGCTGCCGGCGTCGATCTCCTCTTGCAGGCTGTCGGTTTGCACCCAGCGGTTCTGGTAACTCACTCGCCCGTGGTCGAAGCGCACGGCATGCAGCATGCCGTCGCCGTCGAACCAGTGGTAGCGGCCCGGTGCTTCGAACTTGCGGTTCGGCCCGTTGCGCACATACATGCCATTCAGGTTTGTGGGAACCTCGCCCTCGATGTCGGTGAGGGCAATCGATATCTCCTTTTCGATCGGTGCAAAGCCGCCGGAGAGGACCGGAATGTCGTTGATGCCCATGGTGGTGTCCTTAATGAGTTTTCTGGAATTAATTAAACCGTTCGGGCTGAGCCTGTCGAAGCCCTCGTGAGCCCTTCGACAGGCCTGTCCTGAGCGAAGTCGAAGGGCTCAGGGCGAACGGAAAAAGTTGTCGCGAAATATGGAAACCTGGCTAGGTGATGGAAGCAGGAATCAGCGCGGTGCCTGCAGCCGGTCTTTCTCGATCCAGCAGGCGTGAAAGCCCGAGGGCAGGCGCTGTGGCAGCTCGACCTGCGCCACCGGGCCCTGGGCGATGTCGTGGGCGTCGAAGATGTCGAGCGTCTGGCGCTTGAGCGCGTCGTTCCACTGGAACGCGATGACATAACCGTCGTCCTCGGAACGGGGCGCGTCGGCCTCCGCGAACCAGGGCTCGGAGTACCAGCTGTGCTGCGTGTCGTCGGACCAGCCGCCGAGGTCGGCGCCGGTGTCAAGGTCGAACTTGCGCACGCCCGACCAGTGCAGCGTGACGGTTTCCGAGTGGTCGACCAGGTAGCCGAAACGCGTCTTGCGGCCGGTCAGGCGGCCGTTGTAGGTCGGGAACTCGGCGTTGTACTTGTTGTTGAGCACGTGCTCGGCGGTCGCGCCGGTCTTGACGTTCATCTTCCAGACCCACAGGC
>JAYVRP010000076.1:0-8702 GCA_043776215.1 Rhodoferax sp.
GATCAAGCTCGACGACGTGGCCACCAAGGTACCCAAGGGGCACAAGCTGCGGGTGTCGGTCTCGTCGAGTTACTGGCCTCTGATCTGGCCGACACCGGAGCCGGTCACGCTGACCCTGCACACCGCAGCCAGTTTCATTGACGTGCCAGTGCGTCTGCCGCGCCGGGGTGAAGTGGCTCCCACCTTTGCCCCTGCCGAGGCGGCAGTGCCGGTCAAACTGGTGCCAGTGGACAAGCCCTTCCACCGTCGGGAAATCACCATCGACCAGGTCACCGGCGTGCAGCGCCTGCACATCGTGGACGACTTCGGGCGTACGACGATCGCGGAGCACGGCATGACCACCTGGGCCTGCGGCCGCGAAACTTACAGCATCCACCCCGATGACCCTTTGTCGGCTCGGCAGGAATGCCATTGGAGCGAGGAGCGCTCCCGTGGTGACTGGAAGGTGCGCACCGAAACCTGGTCGGCCATGACGGCCAGCAAGACCCACTGGCACGTGACGGGCCGGCTGGAAGCCTATGAGGGGGATGTGAAGATCCTGACCCGAAACTGGGACAAGAAGATCAGACGCCAGCTACTCTAGGCGGCTGGGTCTGTTGCCCAGCGCTGCCTCCACTACCGAACGCAGGTCCTGTTCGGCAAACGGCTTGGCAATGTAGCCTGCCGGCTGCGCGCTTTGGGCGCCGGCAAGACTGCCATCGACCGTGAATGCACTCAGGAACACGCTGGGCACATCGAACTGCTTGCGGATGGCGATGGCGGCCGCGACACCGTTCATGTCACCCTTGAGATGGACGTCCATCAGCACCAGCCTGGGACGCAGCCTCCCGGCCAGCGTGATCGCCTGCTCACCGGTCCGGGCCGGACCCAGGGGTTCGTAGCCCAGGCCACGCAACTGCAGGGCGATGTCCCACGCGATGATCGCGTCGTCTTCGACGACCAGTATGGAGGCCTTGCCCGATGGGTCGGTCATGAGGTGTTACAGGACCCGGTCAGGCGGGCATCACAAGATGAACAGGTGGCTCAAGCACGAAGGTCACCGTGAATGCCACGCCTTCAGCCACCGTGGAGCGCACCTCGAGTGTGCCATCGATCTGGCTGCAGAGTTGGGCCACCAGTTGCAGACCCAGTGAATTTTTCCGCCGTTCATCCAGATCGTCCGGCATGCCGACGCCGTCGTCGGCCACGCAGAGCCGCCACTGACGCGCATTGCCTGCTGGTTGAAGGCAGACACGCACTTCCCCGTTGCGCCCATCGGGGAAACCATGTTTCAGGCAGTTGGAAATCAACTCGTTGACCAGCAGGCCACAAGGCAAGGCCTGGTCCATGCCCACCGGCACCGACACCAGTGTGAGTGCGAGTTCCACCATGGATCCCTGCGGGCGCTGGACCTGGAACACCTGCGTGGCAAGTGTGCGCAGGTACTCGGCCAGATCGACCGACGCAAATGTGCCGGATCGGTACAAGGACTCGTGCAACAGTGCCATCGAATGGATACGACCCTGCATGTCCGCCATGGCGGCCTTTGTATCTGGAGCCAGGCTGCGCCGGCCCTCCAGCCGCAGCAAGCTGGTGATCACCTGCAGGTTGTTCTTGACGCGGTGGTGGACCTCCTTGAGCAGGGCATCCTTGTCGTCAAGGGAACTCTGGAGGACTTGCGCCGTGCGCTTGCGTTCACCGATGTCGGTCAGTGTCCCCATCACCCGCTGCGGTTTGCCTGCGCTGTCGCGCCGAAACACCGCCCCACGAATCAGTACCCATCTCCAGCTTCCGTCCTTGCAGCGAAGCCGGTGTTCGTTGACCAACAGGGGCACGGTGCCCTTCAGGAGTGCCCGGGCATCGGCCCGAGCCTGTGCCGCATCGTCGGGATGGATGCGCCCGGTCCAGTCCGCCAGATCGTTGCCCATGTCGTCATCGGCCAAACCGAGAATGTCCTTCAAGCGCTGACTGAGGAACATCGAGTTTTGGTCGCTGTTCCAGTCCCAGATGCCATCACCTGCACCCTCGATGGCGAACTTCCACCGGTCTTCGCTGTCCTCCAGCGCCTCGCCGCTGGCTGCCGCTCGCGCCAACGCCTGCGTTCGTGCCCGCGCCAGCATGAGCACCAGTGCCCCCAGCAACAGCGAGATCGCCGCGCCGGCCGACCCGACCAGCAGCGATGCCCGTCGCTCGGGCCCCGAGAGCAACGGTGCCGTCGGCGCGAAGTCGAGGTGCCATTTGCGGCTATAGACGTCGAGATCAAGGCTGTGCTGGCTGGCGAAGGGACCCCCGGCAGCGCCCGTGGCGATGCCTGAGGACACCACACCGGAATGCATGCCGGCGATGGAAGACCCGCGGTCGGACAGTGTCATCTCGACACCTTTCAGCAAACCCTCGCGCTCCAGTTGCTTGTACAGGTCGTAGAAACGCAACGTCACCGCAACGGACCCGAGGAAATTGCCACCCTGACCGGCAGGCACCGGGACGTCAAGAGCGCGGCGGAATACGGGCACCCGAATGACGAACCCCATGCGGTCTGTTGTTTCCTGCAGCAGTTCGAAGGGTCCGCTGGCGACGGGTTCGCCAGTACGCATGGAGTGTTGCATCGACACCAGGTTGGCGGGCTGCGCGCTGATGTCCAGGCCGTGTACCGATTCGTTGCCTTGCATCGGCCAAAGGTAGTGGGCCACGAAATAGGCCGGGCGTTCGCCGGGCGGATGAACCGAGAAGGCCGGATAGCCGCGCGCGTCGATGGAGGTGTCGGCGCGCACTTGCGCCTCGAAGCTCTGCCTCTGGTCGGCAAGCACATACCGGGTGAACGCAACATTCTTGACTTCGGGGTACCGGCCCGTGATGTCAAGTTGAGACACGGCATCGACGAAAGCGCGCCGACCCAGTTCCGGGTTGACTACGAACAACCCGCGCAAACCGAAGGCGATCTCGGTGAAAGTGTCGATGCGACGAACCAGTGCTTCGGTGACTGCGTTGGCCCTCTGTGCCAAGCGCGCATGTTCGACCTGGGCCGCAGATTGGGCCTGCTGGCGGACCATGATCGCGCTGATTGCCATGCCCAGCAAAGCCACGCAAGCCCCGAGGACCCAGGGGTGCAGAGTCGGGCGATGGGGGTTTGGCACGTCGGCGCCCATCGTACGCTGATGCGTTATCGCTACCACCTGCCTGCTCGCCGGCCTGGCACGGTGGTGGCGGCGATGGCCCCGAGAATCAGTGCGCCACCCCAGAAGACGCCTGCGACCGGCAACTCCCCGTGCACCAGCCAGACCCACAGCGGATTGAGGAACGCGTCGGACATGGTGATGAGCACCATCTGCGTGACCGGCACGTGGCGCGCACCACGCATGTACAGCACCATCGGCAGAGCCAGCTGCACGGCCCCCATGAGGAACAGCAGGCCAATGGTCTGCAGCGCGAGCGGTGCCAACGTTCCGAACACGGCTACCAGGACAAAAATGCTCAGCCCACCGGCAATCATGGCCGGCTCCATGCCCAGAGCGCTGTAACGCCGCAGCGCGACGCTCTGCCCGGCAAAACAGATCGCCATCACCAGGGCGACCATGGAGCCGGCAAGACCACTGACCGACGCATGGCGCTCGCTGAACGCAATCACCGCGACCCCCAGCAGCGCAACGACCGTACCGACATAAAACGCCAGCCGCGTGCGCTCACCCAGCCAGACCCGCGCCAGCACGGCGGCAAACAGACCGGACGTGGCACCCAGGCAGGAGACGGCAGCCACACTCGCCATCTTCAAGGCCAGGATATAGGCCGATGATCCGACCGCGAAGAACCCGGCAGCGATCAGCACCGCCACCGGATTGGACTGGCGAAACAGCGGCAGCGCATCGCGGCCATAGTGCAGCACCGTCCACACCACGAGTGACAGGCACATGCCAAGCCCACGCCAGGCGTTGAAGGTCCACGGGTCGATGCTGGGCAACCACCGTACGAAGACGCCGCTCAGGCTCCAGAAAAAGGTGGCGCCCAGGACCAGCAGGAGGCCCTTGGATTCATTGCGCAAAATGACAACTTTCCTTCCGGCAAAAACGTGCCTGGCAGAGCAAACACACGCTCATTGCGCTGCGCCTCCCGAGCGCCGGCCACGGCCACGTTGAAGGTTGGCACCAGGTGCCGCGCCGCCCAGGCGGCTCTGCTCGCCGCCCCACTGCGCGCGCGCACCGGTGGACACCTCGCCCAGCGCGCTGAGGATGTCCTCCAGTTGCGGGCTTGGCGCGGGGGTGTGGGCCTCCAGCGCATCACGCATCGCGCGCAAGTGTTGGGGCGACGTGCCGCAGCAGCCGCCGATGATGCGGGCGCCTGCGTCCAGCGCCATGCGCGCATACACCGCCATCAACTCCGGTGTGCCGTTGTAACAAATGGCACCATCCACGTACTGCGGAATGCCGCAGTTGCCCTTGGCCACCAGCACCACGTCCGGGCCTGCGGCGGCCGCCAGATTGTGGATGCAGGCCACCACTTCGGACGCCCCCACGCCGCAATTGGTGCCACAGGCCGCGAGCCGCGGCACGAGAGTTTTCTCCAGTGCCGCGAAGTCACTCGGCGAGATACCCATCATGGTCCGCCCGTTGGTGTCGAAACTCAGGGTGCAGACGATGGGCAGGCCGGTGCTCGCGGCGCCAGCCACGGCGGCCTGCACCTCTTCCACGGACGACATGGTCTCGATCCACAACACATCCGCGCCGCCCTCTGCCAGGCTCTGCGCCTGCTCCGCAAAAGCCTCGGTGGCCTGCGCGATGCTGAGCGGCCCGATGGGCTCCATGATCTCGCCGGTGGGCCCCATGCTGCCGGCTACCGCGATCTCGCGCCCGCTGCGGTCCGCCACCGCACGGGCCAGTCGCGCCGCGGCCAGGTTGAGTTCGGCCACGCGGCCTTCGGCCTGGTGCAGCTTCAAGCGGTAGCGGGTACCGCCAAAACTGTTGGTCAGCAAAATGTCGGCGCCGGCATCCACGAAACCCTGGTGCAGGGCGGTGATCTTGTCGCTTTGCGCGGTGTTCCAGAGCTCCGGTGCGTCGCCGGACATCAGGCCCACGTCGAACAGGTTGCTGCCGGTCGCGCCATCGGCCAGCAGCCAGGGGCGCGTGGACAGCAGATGCGTGAAACGATTGGGGATGGGATTCATAAGATTGTCAGGCGATCTCGTCAGGCGTCACGACGACCCAATTACGGTCGGCGGTCACAGGCACGCCATGCGCCAATTGTGCTGCAGCATGATGGCGCTGCAGGTCGTGGATCCTGTCATGGTGGCTGTCCGTGCGCGACACAAACAGGCGCAGCGCGCCTTGGTCAATATCTGGCGCGCGCAGGAACATCGGCCCGTCACTGGCCGGAGTATCACCGGCCACCAGCACCGGCTTTTTCCAGGGGTGGATACAGGTGTGGATGGCCGCCTGCTTGCCTTCGTACCATGGCAGTGGCGCCCACAGGGTGTGTGTGAGCTCATGGTCGAGCAAATCGCCGGGTACATAACATCCTTCGGCAATGCGTTTGCGCGCCGTGGTGACCTGCCCGGTGGTGCGATCCCGCAACAGCGTTGTGACCCCAATGACGTTTTGCGGCTTCACGTGGTAGCCATAACGCGGGTCCGACAGCACCATGCGCACCAGTTCTTCGGAGGCGGCACTCACCACGAATACTTCGATGCCGTGGGCCATCAATGCCGCATACAACTCCTGCTGCCCGCGTTGCAGGCGTGGTGCCTCCACCGCCATCGGCTGCAACTGGCCACCCACGAATACCTGCGCCGGAATCGGCCGCCCCCATGCCAGCATGTCGTCGAGGTGGCGCTTGAGTTCGCGCAAGGTGAACCCGGCAAAGATCTGCGAGGCCCATGGGTAACCCACCTGGTCGTCGATATCGCCCAGGCGGTGGTAATAACTGTGCAGGCTTTCTCGCTGGCCGGCCGTGTCCCGGAATGGAATTACCTGCAATGCCGGGTGCATGGTGTCGCGCGTGAGCACACCGCGCATCTCCATGAACGGCAACAAGGCGCCGACCAGGTCGTGGTGGTAGGTGGTGTTGTCGGCGTCGAAAACCGCGTAGGCGCCTCGGTGGGCATTGGCGACGATCAGTGCCTGGAGGCGTTCGGCGGCCTCAAGGGGCCAATGGCGCAGATGGGGCTGGGTCATCGCTGTTGCGTGCGGTAGTGGGGGTGGACGAAGGCCGGCGCCGTGGATGCCGGCAGCGGCGCGCGCTGGCGGATCTCATCGGCGAGTTTCTCGGCCATCATGATGGTGGGGACGTTCAGGTTGCCGCTCACCACGTCGGGCATGATGGAGGCGTCCACCACCCGCAGGTTCTGCACGCCGTGCACCCGTGCGGCGCCGTCGGTCACCGCCAACTCATCATCACCCATGCGACAGGTGCACGATGGGTGGTAGGCGGTCTCGGCGCTGGCGCGGATGTGTGCGTCTATCTCGGCGTCGCTCTGCACGCCCGGGCCCGGCGAGAGCTCCGCGCCACGGAAGCGGTCGAACGCCTTCTGGGCAAACACTTCGCGCGTGAGGCGAATGGCGGCACGCATTTCCTTGCGGTCCTGCTCGGTGCCCATGTAGTTGAAGAGGATCTCGGGCGCGTCGCCGGCTCGTGCACTGCGCACACGCACATGGCCGCGGCTGGTCGGCCGCATCGGGCCCACATGCGCCTGGAAACCGTGCCCCGTGGCCGGCGCCTTGCCGTCGTAGCGCACGGCCATCGGCAGAAAGTGGTACTGCAGGTCAGGGTGCCGCACACCGGCCGCGCTGCGAATGAAGCCGCCCGACTCGAAATGGTTGGTAGCCCCGAGACCGGTCTGGAACAGCAGCCACTCGAGGCCGATCTTCGCCTTCACCAGCGGGTTCATGGCCGAATAGAGCGTGATCGGCTCGGTGCAGGCAAACTGCACATAGGTCTCGAGATGGTCCTGCAGGTTCTCGCCCACGCCCTTGCGCGCCGCCAGCACCCGGATGCCCAGCGGCTCCAGCAGCGTCGGGTTGCCGATGCCCGAAAGTTGCAACAATTGCGGCGAGTTGATGGCGCCGCCGCACAGGATGACTTCGCGCGTCGCGCGCCACTGCTTCAGCACACCTGCTTGCGCCACTTCGACACCCATGGCACGCGGCGCACCCCCCGCGTGGTCGAACAGGATGCGTGTGGTCAGCGCGCCGGTCTGCAACGTGAGGTTCTTGCGCCGCAAGGCGGGGCGAAGGTAGGCCATCGCCGTGCTCCAGCGACGCCCCCGGTGCACCGTCATATCCATCGCGCCAAAACCTTCCTGCCGGTAACCATTCATGTCGTCGGTGTGGGTGTAACCGGCCTGGACACCGGCCTCGACGAAGGCGTCGTACAGCGGGTTCCTGCAGGCGCCGGTACTGACATGCAAGGGCCCGGAGTCTCCCCGGTAGGCATCACCGCCCCGCGCGCGGGTCTCGGACTTGCGAAAGTACGGCAGGCAGTGGGCGTAACCCCATTGGGCGAGCCCGTCCCGTTCGGCCCAGCGGTCGTAATCGAGCGCATGGCCGCGGATGTAGACCATGCCGTTGATCGACGATGACCCTCCAATCACCTTGCCGCGCGGGCAGTGGATGCGTCGCCCGTTCATGTGGGGCTCGGGCTCGGACTCGTACATCCAGGTGTAACGCGGGTTGGCCATCGGATAGGCAAAACCCGAGGGCATGTGGATGAACAGGTGGTGGTCCATCACTCCGGCTTCGAGCAGCAGCACGCGCACCTCGGCGTCTTCGGTCAGGCGGTTGGCCAGCACGCTACCGGCCGAGCCGGCACCGATGATGATGTAGTCGTAGTCGTGCTGCACCATACGCATCAGCGGTAGCCGCAGGCCACTTCGCCCATTTCCACGTACACGGTCTTCAACTGCGTGTAGTGGTCCAGCGCGGCCATGCTGTTCTCGTGCCCGATGCCGGACTCGCCCGCGCCGCCAAACGGCATCTCGATGGGCGTGATGTTGTAGTTGTTGATCCAGCACAGGCCGGCCTTGAGCCGCGCCGCCACGCGGTGCGCGCGTGCCACGTCGCGCGTGAACACCCCCGCCGCCAGGCCGAAGCGACTCGCATTGGCACGGGTGATGGCTTGCGCCTCGTGATCGAACACCAGCATCGCCAGGACCGGGCCGAAGATTTCCTCGCGCACGATACGCATGTCGTCGCGGCAATCCGCAAAGATGGTGGGCGCCACGAAGTTGCCACCCGCCCGCCCGGCCACCTCGACACGGTGCCCGCCAATCACCAGCGTCGCCCCTTCGACGATGCCGCTGTGGATGTAGTCCATCACCTTTTCGGTATGGGCCAGTGAGATCAACGCACCGACCTCGGTCACCGGGTCCATCGGGTCGCCCACGCGCAGCAGCGCCGTGCGCTCTTTCAGGCGGGCCAGGAAACGCTCGGCGATGCCGCGCTGCACGAAGACGCGGGTGCAGTTGGTGCAGACCTCGCCCTGGGTGTAGAAGTTGCCCATCATCGCGCCGGCCACAGCCTGCTCCAGGTCGGCATCGTCGAACACCAGCAGTGGTGATTTACCGCCGAGCTCCATGGTCACGCGTTTGAGTGTGCCGGCCGCCGTCTGCATGACCGCCTTGCCGGTGGACACCGAACCGGTCACCGAGACTTTGGCCACCCCGGGGTGCGCGGCCAGCCATGCACCCGTGGCGCCACGCCCCTGCAACACATTGAAGACCCCCGGCGGCACACCGGCCT
>JAYVRP010000077.1:0-2626 GCA_043776215.1 Rhodoferax sp.
GGCGTTTCGATCTCGGTGCCCAGACGCACTCGCACCCATGACAAGACCGGCTTTGGCGGCTGCCCGTCATCACCGTCGTCATCGGCGCCGCGGATATAGAACGGCGCAATCGCCGTCAAACTCGCCTCCGGCAACTCGTGTTCATCGTCCAGATAGCGCCTCAGGGCGCCGCCGCATACCGCCAGAACGGCGTCGTTGACGGTCGCCCCGTCGACCAGGGCGCGGATGGCCTTGAACTCCTCCAGCGTGAAGCGCCGGGTCTCGAACACCCGATGTGCCGAGACGATCGAATTGAAGCGGGTGGCGGCGATCGTCTCCGGACGCATCAGGATGTCGCCGGCGAAGCTGAATACGGAAGGCGCGATCTCGGCTAACAAACGCGACAAGGGCCGCGCCAGCCGGAATGGGGAGGTGGCAAGGCTGGCAACGCCGCGCGCGATCATCGCGATCCGGCCCGGCGGTGCCTCGGGAAACCAGGGTTCCGGCGGCGCCGGGGCGGGCGGGGTTGGCGTGGTGTCATGCAACACCGCCATGATGCCCGCCGACACGCCCGCCGCCATTTCACGGCCGGCTTCGATGTCGATGGCGGCATGGTGCACTTTGGTGAGCAGGGCGAAACTGCCGCGTGGCAAATCGAGAAAGCCGTCCAGGCCCTCGATGACATAAATCTCCCACAACGGCCGCGACATATCCAGCGCGCGCGCATGGATGCGCGAAGCCTGGATGCAGAATTGGCGCCAGTCGCCCGGCTTGGGCAGCGCGATATGCCGGACGTGGTATTCGAGGTCGAAGTTTTCGTCGTCCACCCAGTAGGGGTAGTCGATTTCCAGCGGCACGTGTTGCAGTTTCTGGCGAAATACCGGCGAGCGATCAAGCCGGCTCTCGATCTGCGCCAGGATGGTCTTGAAGCGCACCTTGCCACCGGGCGCGGTGGACTGGTCATAGATGTGCAACAGGGAGATGTTCGAGTTCGAATGCGTGGTGTCCGAGTACAAGAACGCCGCGTCATGCCCGTCAAGCTGTTGCATGGCGCGGGTTTCAGGCGCCGGCCCGTTTGGCCACTGGCGAAAACATATCGTGCAGTTGCAGGCGGGTCGCCTGCAAGCGCTCGGACACGACACCGAGCATGCGGTACATCAGCGCAAATCCGAAGGCCTTGTCTTCACGGCAGGCCGCCAGCAATTGCGGACCATCCATCGCCAGGGCCTCCACCGGTTCCAGGGCACGCGCCTGGAAATGCTTGCCGCGCCCCATCAGGATGGCGGACCAGCCGAGCTCGTCGCCGGCGCTGAGCGTGTGCACGCGCAGCACGTGGTCGGGTTGCTCCATCTCGAGCGCCACGCGCCCGGCCACGATCAGGTAAAAGTCGTGGCAATCGTCTCCTTCGCGAAAAATGACCTGGTCAGGCGAAAAAACCACCTCGCGCGCCATGGCGCGCAGCCGGTCGATGTGCTCGGGCTGGAACTCCTCGACGAAGGGGTGCTTGCGAAGCACGGCCAGCAAGGTGGCTGCAGACATGGTGATGTGTCCTTTCGAGGTGGTCGGCCAGTGTTTGGCCCAGTCTTGACCATGTTAAGGCATGCTGCGTGTGCCGCTGTTGATCAAATGCAAAAAGCGCGCTCCGGCGTCGGAAGTGATTCGCTCAATGCACTGCCGGCTTTTTGGCCATCAGGAACAGCACCGACCCGCAAGCCGAGACCAGCGCCAGCACGGTGAAGCCGAGCCGGTAGTTGCCGGTCAGGTCGGCAAGCACACCCGCCACCAGCGGGCCGGCGATTTGACCCAGGGCCACGATGACCGCGGACAACCCGAGGATCATCCCGATGGCCTGGCGTCCGAAGTAGTCGGCCCGGATCGCCTGCATGAAGGGGCCGCGCAGTCCCCATGCGACGCCGTGCAGGAGGGCGAATCCAACTACTTCCGCCGGATGCGTCGCAAAGGTCAGCAGCAGCAACCCGCTTGCGTGGCCGAGCATGCACAACGCACAGAGCTTGCGCTTTTCGAAGCGGTCGCCCAGCACGGCACTCAGCAACACACCACCGACCTGGCCGATCGTGAGCGTCATGATGACCAGGGCGGCCTGCTGTACTGTGTAGCCGAGGCCTTCCTTCATGTGGGTGATGCCATGCACATTGACCGAGGTGACGACCAGCAAGGCAAAAGCATGGCCCAGCGCCAGCAACCAGAAGGCGCGCGTGCGCAGGGCCTGGCGTGCGGTGAATTCACCGGAAGGCCAGGGGCGTGCGCCATCGGCGCCAGTGGTGGTGAGGTCGGTGACAGGCGCCGGCAGGCCGTCAACGGTGTCGCCATGGTCCTGTGGCCGGCGCCGGATGACAGTGGCCAGCGGCAGGCCGATGACCAGCGCGATCACGCCGGACGCCATGGCAGTGGCGCGCCAGCCGTAGTGGTGCATGGACCAGGCGATCACAGGCACGGCCAACCCACCGAGCGCCATGCCCAGACTCATGATCGAGATGGCACGGGCCCGGTAACGTTCGAACCACTGGATCAGCGCGACCGACAAGGGAAAATACCCACCCAGGCTGGCACCGACGGCCAGCAGGACAGCGCAGACATAAAAACCGCTGAGTGAATCGATCTGGCTCAGGGCCACGAAACCGATCGC
>JAYVRP010000078.1:0-2623 GCA_043776215.1 Rhodoferax sp.
GGGCACGCCCATCTCCTGCAGGTTGAGCATCCAGTGCAGCGTGTTGGCCGCCGTGTCACCGTCCTGCACCGCGCCGCGGGTATTGAACTGCGCCAGCGCCGTAGCTGGGTCGATCAGCGCCAGGTACTTGGTGGACACGTCGTGCCAGACGTCCTTGGGTGGCGGGTTGGGGGGAAGCTTGCCGCGGGCCTGGTAGGCGGCAGCCTCGGCATTCATGGCGTCCAGGTTGCGCTTGACGAAGGCCGGGTCGGTCGCCAGGTAGGTCGAGAAGGTGGCAACCGGCAGCAGGTTGATCAGGTGGATCTGTCGCGGCTCGTCGGTCCACCAGGTGTTGTGCGCGTATTTGCCGCCAAACACCATACTGGCCTCAACGTTTTTGTATTCGGGCGCAAAGACCAGCTTGTGGATGTCGAACCAGTAGTTGTTGACAGACTCTATTTCGGACGTGTAGAGGTAGACGCCAAGGTCGCGCAGTTCGCGGTTCCCGGTGGCTTCGGCCCACAGGATCAGGCCGGCCCAGGCATTGATCGCCTCGCTGGACGACTCCTGGTTATTGCCCAGGGCGCCATACTCACCGGCGCCGCCGATGCCCACGGCCCAGGAATGCCCTTCGTAGGCATCGAAGTTGCGGATGTACGGGAATTCGCTGCTGCCGCGTTTCGTGTTGGCGATGTCGGACACCAGCATCTCGACCATGCCACCCCATTTGTCATTGGCCGCCCAGGCCGGATCGCGCAGGGCGATCTCGGCCGCCGCGCGGATCCAGTAGCCGTAGTGGAAGTGGTGGTCGTTCATCTGCGCCACCGAGAAGAACTCGTCCGGATAGGCCGACACCGTGCCCAGGGCTTTGTTGTAATGGAAATAGTTGCGGCTGCCCTGGCCGCCGAACCAGAACTCCATACGCTCGCGCGCCAGGGTGAGCAGCTGGTCGCGTGCCTCCAGATCACCTTGCTGCTCGGCTACCGACATCAACTGGGTGACGCTGGTAATGCCCTTGCCCTGCCAGTACACGCTGCTGCGCCAGTTGTCGGCGTTCTCCCTCGGTGGCAGCAGATCACGGCGCCGGCGCATGTCACGCTTGAACTGGTCGTTGAAATCCGCCAGCCGTGCGCCTTCAGTGACCTTGGGCCAGTAGGGCACAAAGCCTGTGTAACGGCGCTCGGTCTTGAATTGCGCCGCGTCCAGCAGCCGGATCTTGCCGCGCACGGTGTCGTAGGACGCGCCCAGTTTGGCGGCCACGGACGCGTTGTCGCGCCACTGGTGCGGGTACAGACCCAGCAGTGGGCCGTTGTCGGGGCCTTCCATCACGCGCGTGGTGGCGCTGAAGGTGGTCTCGACCTTGCTGGCGGGGGTGTCGTAACGCCACTCGGCCCGGGTGTCGGTGACGAACGCATAGGCGTGGCGGGTGAACATCTGCAGCGTCTCGGCCTTCTCGTCCGGCATCGCTGCAGCCGAGAAGTAGCTTGCACCCGCGGGCAGCCGGCCGATCCACTGGGTGGGCGAGGCTTGCTCCCAGCGCACACCAGTCGGACCGAACACTGCGTAGGGTGTGCCCTTGACGCGCAGCGCCAGTACGCGCGCATCGGGGCCGGCGCCGATGCGCTCGCCGGGGGTCGACAGGTTGATCCGCACGTCGCCGCGCGTGAGCTGGAAATAGGCGTAGGGGCTTCCGTGGGCCACCGTGGCCAGGAGCTGGTCGGCGCCGCGCGCCATCGAGATATCGATCGACCAATCGCTGGCCTTGGCCAGTCTGGCCGGCTCCGGCTCGAACGCCGCGGGAGAAAAGGTCAACGCATTGTGGTGCGCGTAGTGGATCTCGACGTCCTTGCCGTCCTGGCGCTCGGTCGGCACGACCGACTTGGTCGGCAAGGCCATCTCCAGGCCACCGGGCGTGGTCTTGAACGTGAGTGGTTGCGCGTAGATCGGGTCCGGCTTGGGGTTGAAGATCAGCGTCGAGTACCACTGGCTGGTAGGCGCGGCAAATTTCTGCATGGTCTCGGTACGGTAGGGGGCCGCTGGCGGTGCCTTGTCGCTGCCCTTGGGTGCCAGAAAGTAGGTTGCGGCGCCGACCTTGGCGGGCTGCGCGATGGCGCCGGTCAGTGCGCCTGCCACCACGAACGCAGTCAGGCCAAGATGCTTGAAAAATCCCATGGAAGTTCCTTGGCGGCCCGATTGCCGCAGTCCTTGAAATGATACTGAAAGCGCTTTCAAATCGCATCCACAGGTTTACCCCTACTGGTTAACCCGTAGCAGTCCACTGCTTTGGATCCACCGTTTGCTCCCCACTAGGGAAAACACGGGGGTAGCTCGCGTTGACGCGCCAGCGAGGCTGACACTACACTTGTGAAAGCGCTTTCATTACCTTCCCGTACGGACCCAACATGAAAAATTCGACTCCCCACGCCAGGCAGATCCGTCAATGGTCCGGACGTGTCGCCCGAACCTGGCGTCTGAACGCCCTGCAACTGGGCGTGGCGAGCCTGGCATTGTCACTGGCGCCAACTGCGCAGGCGATCGAATTCGGCCCCGACGGCATGTTCAGCATCAACGGCTTCGGCGAAATTGTGGTGACCCGCGCCAACAACCAGTGCCCTCAAGTGCATCCGAAGGTGGCCGGCAACCA
>JAYVRP010000079.1:0-2621 GCA_043776215.1 Rhodoferax sp.
CTCAGCGTGTCGGGCACCGGGCAGATCGACACACACAGGTTGCAGCCGACACATTCTTCGTCCTTCACCTCGAAGTGGCGCTGGCCGTTCTTCGTGGCGGAGATCGCCTGGTGCGAGGTGTCCTCGCAGGAGGCGTAACAACGGCCGCACTGGATGCAGTTGTCCTGGTTGATGACCGCCTTCTCCACATGGTTCAAGTTCAGGTTGCTCCAGCCGGTGATGCTTGGCACGGCCTTGCCCACCATCTGCGAGACACTGGTGTAGCCCTGTTCATCCATGAAATTGGACAGACCGTCACACATGTCCTGCACGATCCGAAAGCCATACACCATGGCGGCGGTGCAGACCTGCACCGTGCCACTGCCCAGAGCGATGAATTCGGCTGCGTCGCGCCAGTTGTTGACCCCGCCAATGCCGGAAATCGGCATCCCCGCCGTCTGCGGGTCACGTGCGATCTCGGCCACCATGTGGAGTGCGATGGGCTTGACGGCGGTACCGCAATAACCGCCGTGCGAGCCTTGTTTGCCCACGCTGGGCAGCATCGTCATGGTCTCCAGGTGGACGCCCATGATGGAGTTGATGGTGTTGATGAGCGACACCGCATCGGCACCGCCTTTCTTTGCGGCGCGCGCCGGGTACCGGATGTCGGTGATGTTGGGCGTAAGTTTCACGATCACGGGCAGTTTGGTGAAAGTCTTGCACCAGCGGGCAACCATTTCAATGTATTCGGGAACCTGGCCGACCGACGAGCCCATGCCGCGTTCACTCATGCCGTGCGGGCAGCCGAAGTTGAGTTCGATGCCGTCGCAGCCGGTGTCCTCGACCATGGGCAGAATTTTCTTCCAGGACTGCTCCTCGCAGGGCACCATGAGCGACACCACCATGGCGCGGTCGGGCCAATTGCGCTTGACACGGCGGATCTCGTCCAGATTGGTCCGCAGAGGGCGGTCGGAGATCAACTCGATGTTGTTGAATCCGATCACGCGCCGGTCACCGCCCATCAAGGCCGCGTAGCGCGGGCCATGCACGTTCACGACTGGCGGGTCCTCGCCCAAGGTTTTCCAGACCACGCCACCCCAGCCGGCTTCAAAGGCGCGTACGACATTGACCTCCTTGTCGGTGGGGGGGGCCGAGGCCAGCCAGAAAGGGTTGGGGCTGTGAATGCCCAGGAATTCCGTGTGCAGGTTGGCCATGGTCTCAAACTCCGTTGGTTGCGCCCAGCGCGGCGTGGATGGACAAGGCGGCCACCTTGCCGTGTTCAACCGCTTCCACGGTCAGGTCGCGGCCTCCGACGCGGCAGTCGCCACCGGCCCAGATCCTCGGGTGCGAGGTGTGCCCCTGGGCGTCCGTCCGGATGCGGCCGGCTTCCAGCTCAAGCAGGCTGCCCAGGGGTTGGGCAACAAAACTCTGGCCGATGGCCTTGAGGATGGTGTCGGCCGCCAGCGTGAAGAATTCGCCGGTTTCCGCCAGCTTGCCATCCTGCACATGTGTGCGGGCAAAACGCATGCCGGTCACATGCCCGTGCTGGCCGAACACTTCCTTGGGGGCCGCCCAATGCCGGATCGTCACGCCATTGGTCTTGGCCCAGTCCTGCTCGTGCCCGGAGGCCGACATGTCCGGCGGGCCGCGCCGGTAGACGATGCTCACCTCTTCGGCACCCAGCTTGCGGGATTGCACGGCCGCATCGACGGCGGTCATGCCCCCGCCGACCACGAGCACCTTGCGGCCGACCGGGATGCTGGCGTAGTCGGTGGTCTGGCGCAACCCGGCGATGAATTCGACCGCGTTGCGCAGGCCCGTCACCGCCGGCTCGGTGATGCCTATGGCGTTGACTCCTGCGAGCCCCATACCGAGAAACACGGCGTCAAAATCCGCCACCAGCGACTCCAGGCTCAGGTCACGCCCCACGCGCTGGTCGTGCCGCAGCGCGATGCCGCCGATGGACAGCAGCCACGCGACTTCCTTCTGGGCAAAGTCGTCCACCGTTTTGTAGGTGGCCAGGCCGTATTCGTTGAGGCCACCGGGCTTGGAGTTGGCGTCGAACACCACGACCGCGTGACCCAGGCGTGCCAGACCGTGTGCGCAGGCCAGGCCGGCGGGGCCGGCACCCACCACTGCCACCGTGCGACCGGTTGGGGCCGCGCGCGTGAACAAGGGTGCGCCGGGCTTGGCAAAGTACGCATCCGTGGCGAAACGCTGCAGGGCGCCGATCTCGACCGGTTTGTCTTCGTTGGTATGACGCACGCACGCTTGTTCACACAGCACTTCGGTGGGGCAGACGCGGGCACACATGCCGCCGAGCGGGTTCGCGCTCAGAATGGCGTAGGCCGACCCACGGAGGTTGCCGTCTGCAATACGCTGGATGAAACTCGGCACATCGATGCCGGTGGGGCACGCGGTCTGGCAGGGCGCATCGTGGCAGTAGTAACAGCGATCCGCCTCGATGCGGGCCTGCGCGAGGGTCAGGGGCGCATGGGCATCGCAGAAGTTGCGAGCGTACTGCGCCGGTTCGAGCCTCCCGGGCCGGATGTCGGCCGTTGTGGCATGGCCGGAGTCGGTGTGGGTCATGGTGCTGCTCTCGTGGGCTGGGCAAATGGAGAATTTACCAACTGGTAAACATT
>JAYVRP010000080.1:0-8669 GCA_043776215.1 Rhodoferax sp.
TGCCCACCACCCTGATAAGCAAAACTGGAGTCAGTGAAGCGGTCACACAGGACGATGGATCCGCGCTGCAAGGCGGGCTCAATGACTTGCATCAAGTGGTCGCGCCGGGCCGCAAATACCAGCAAAGCCTCGGTCAGCACGTCCATCGGCTCGTGAAGCACCAGATGACGGATCTTTTCGGCCAATCCGGTTCCGCCAGGCTCACGGGTCACCAGAACCGTGCGCCCCTGCTTGCGAAACAGGTCGGCAAGGCACTGGATATGGGTGGATTTTCCAGCGCCGTCGATACCTTCAAATGTGATGAATCGTCCTGTAGGGCCCATGGTGTCACCGCTTGCGCTGGAATTTGTCGACGGCGCGATTGTGCGCTTCTAGGTTGTTGCTGAATTCGCTCGTGCCGTCGCCGCGGGCCACGAAATACAACGCCTGCGTACGTACTGGAGTGACTGCCGCCAGCAGGGCCTGTTTGCCGGGCATAGCGATCGGAGTCGGTGGCAAGCCGGTGCGGGTGTAAGTGTTCCACGGAGTATCGGTTTGCAGGTCCCTCTTGCGCAGATTCCCGTCAAACGCGCTTCCCATCCCGTAGATGACGGTCGGGTCGGTCTGCAAAGGCATGCCCAGCCGCAAGCGGTTGACGAACACCCCGGCGATGGCAGGACGGTCCGACGGCCGTCCGGTTTCCTTCTCGACGATGCTGCCCAGGATCAGCGCCTGCTCAGCACTTTTCAGCGGGCTGCCTTCGGCCCTGCTCTCCCAAGCCGCCTGCAGTTGCCGGTCCATGGCGCGCAGGGAACGGGCCAACAACTTCAGATCGCTGGAGCCTTTGGCATAACTGTAGGTGTCCGGGAAAAACCTTCCTTCCGCGGCCAGACCGTGCCGGCCCAGTTGGTCCATGATGGCTTCGTCCGGCAAACCCGCGGTGTCAGAAGCCAGCAGTGGTGCGCCGGCCAAAGCGCTTCGGACCTGGCGGAAATTCCAACCCTCGACGAGGGTGACACTGCGCAGCGACTCCTCCCCGCGCACCAGTTTGCGCAACAGGCTGCGTGGCGTGGCGCCAGGTTCCACCTCGTAACTGCCCGCCTTGATCTGCCGATCCTGACCCGACAGGCGAAACCAGGCATACATGAGGGCGGGTTGCACATGCACGCCCGACTGGGCCACGATGTCGGCCACGCCGCGCGCGGTGGTCCCTGGCTCGATGGACAGATCCAATGGCGGCGCAGCAAGGTCCAAAGGGTGGTCCAGCCACCACGCGGCACCCAGACCTGCCGAGACCACGGCCAAAATCACCAACCCTGCCAGAAATCGACGCACAACCTTACTGCTTTCCTGAGATCAACGGACGATGATAATTGACTCAATGACAACTGCACTGAACGGCAGCGCCGAGCTGCACCACTTGGGTGTGATACGGGTCGAGGGCGAAGATGCTGCCAAGTTTCTTCATGGCCAACTGACGCAGGACTTTGCCCTGCTGGGTCTCTCCGAGGCGCGTCTGGCTGCATTTTGCTCTGCCAAGGGCCGCGTCCTGGCGACCTTCATCGGTTTCAAGCGCAGCCACAACGACGTCCTGCTGGTCTGCAGCCGCGATATGGTGGCGGCCATGGTGAAGCGCCTGTCGATGTTCGTGTTGCGTGCCAAGGCCCGGGTGACCGATGCCACCGACAACTTTGCCCTGCGCGGATTGGCGGGCCCGGCAGCGGCGGATTTCGGGATAGCGCCCCATGCACCGTGGTCACGCACGGACGCGGGTGCCGCCACAGTGGTTTTCGTCTATCCCGCCGATGGTGTCACGCGCGCTTTGTGGGTGGCACCGGTGGGCGCGCCACTGCCAGTGGGCGAGGCGCTGGCCACGGAGCCTTGGCTGCACGGTGAAGTACGTGCTGGTGTTGCCACCATCGGAGCGGCGCTGACCGAGGCCTTCGTGCCCCAGATGTTGAACTACGAATCGGTCGGTGGCGTAAATTTCAAGAAAGGCTGTTATCCAGGGCAGGAGGTGGTGGCCCGCAGCCAGTTTCGCGGCACCTTGAAGCGCCGCCTCTTCCTGGTCCATGCGGATGAGGCAATGGCGGCCGGCGACGAGCTGTTTGCGCAGGCAGACGACTCCCAACCCTGTGCCACGGTGGTACAGGCCGCCATGGCGCCAAGCGGCGGATGTGACGCCCTCGTGTCCGGACAGGTTGCCGCGTTTCAGGGCGGCGCTGTGCAGCTCGGTTCGGCGTCCGGCCCTGTCGTCAGGGTGCTGCCACTGCCCTATCCTCTGCTGAACGACATCTGACGCTGCTTACAGAGCGGCCAGCACAAGCGCCATGTCCACATGGGGTATGCCAGCCTCTTCGATGGGTTCACCGATAGTCGTGAAGCCCAGCCGGGCATAAAAACCCTGTGCACTGCATTGCGAGCGCAACACCACCCGGGTGTCGCCCCGCTCGGCTGCCAGCTGCACCAGAGCCTGCACCAGGGTGCGTCCGATGCCTGTTGCTCGCATGGACCGCGTGACGGCAATACGCCCGATCCTGGCGATGCCTGGTCCTTCCCGAGTGAGGCGGCCGGCGGCCAATGCCTGCCCCAGCTGATTGCTTACCAGCGCATGCACCGCGTTGTCGTCAGTGGCGTCGTAGTCCAGCGGTGCAGGAATTTTCAGCTCATCCATGAAAACTGACCTCCGAACCGACGCGGCCCTCTCGCCGAGATCGGCCCAGGCTCCCTTGCGGACCTCGACCGTCGGCGCGCCAGCCTCGAACGACGCGATCAAATCGCGCAAGACCGCTGGCACCGGGCGTGACGACTGCGTCAGCGGGTCGGCAAACACGTAGACCAGTTCGACACTCACCAGCAAAGTGTCGCCCTGGAAGATGCCGCCAACAAACACCAGAGACGAGTTACCGATGCGTTGGCATTTTAGGCCGACGTCGAGCAGGTCGTCCAGGTGGGCAGAGCCGTGGTATTCAAGAGTCGATTTCTTGACGTACAGGTCACCCCCAAGCAGTTCCGGGATGACCTCGTAGGGAATTGCCAGCGCGCGCCAATACTCGGTAATCGCCGTATCGGCGTACATCAGGTAGTGCGGGTTGAACACGATGCGCTGGAGGTCCACTTCGGCCCAACGCACACGCAGCCGGTGGATGAGCCGGTATTCTTGATGGGTGGGAGTACTCATGGAGCGGTGCTTCTTGCTACAGTGCGGGTCCCGATCCTAAACCGCAATTCGCCATGGCCTTCATCTTCTACGTGACACACATCCAGTTTGAACACGGGGCCGTCAAGCTGCTCAAGCAGGAGTGTGAGAGGGTCGGAATATCGCGGCCGCTGGTCATTTCTGACCAAGGGGTCAAGGCCGCCGGTGTCCTGCAAAAAGCCCTGGATGCGCTGGCCGGGCTGCCACTGCACGTGTTTGACCAGACGCCGTCCAACCCTACAGAAGCGGCAGTCCGTGCGGCCACCGCCGGGTTCCATGCGCACGGATGTGATGGACTGGTGGCCGTTGGCGGAGGATCGGCGATCGACTGCGCCAAGGGAGTGGCGATCATGGCGCGCCATGACGGCCCTCTGAAAACCTACGCGACCATTGAAGGTGGCTCGGCCTTGATCACCGATCAGGCAGCTCCGCTGATCGCGGTACCCACCACGAGCGGGACGGGCAGTGAAGTCGCACGGGGTGCCATCCTCATCCTCGACGACCACCGCAAGCTGGGTTTCCATTCCTGGCATATCGTTCCCAAAGCGGCCATCTGCGACCCCGAATTGACGCTGGGCTTACCGCCCCGACTGACTGCCGCCACCGGCATGGATGCGGTCGCCCATTGCATGGAGACGTTCATGTCGGCGGCGTTCAACCCGCCCGCAGACGGGATCGCGCTGGACGGACTGGAGCGCGCGTGGCGTTTCATCGAGCGGGCCACCATCAACGGCAGTGATCGCGAAGCACGGCTGAATCTCATGAGCGCGTCGATGCAGGGGGCGATGGCGTTCCAGAAGGGGCTCGGGTGCGTGCACTCCCTGAGCCACAGCCTCGGAGGAGTCGATCCGCGCCTGCACCACGGCACGCTCAACGCCATGTTTCTGCCGGCGGTCGTCGCGTTCAACAGCACCGCAGCCTCGGTCGTCCAGGACCAGCGGCTTGAGCGGATGGCACGCGCCATGGGTTTGTCGGGCGCCGGTGACATCGGCGCTGCGATTACCGAGATGAATGCGCGTCTGGGTCTGCCCACCGGGCTCGGGGCGATGGGTGTGCACGCCAGCCAGTTCGAGCAGATCATTGCCGGGGCACTCGCCGACCATTGCCACAAGACGAACCCGCGAATTGCCACGCCTCAGGAATATCGGGAGTTGCTCCAGCAAGCCATGTAAGCGGCGGCACCGGCCATCACCCTACCCAGCGCAGCGCACCAACCAGTCGGCCCGATCGCGGCTTAGCAGCACGAAGCCGGCGTTCTCCCGGTCGTTGCGGTCCACACGCAATTGCGCTTGCTCCCGGGTCAATGACCAGGACGCCTGATGCCTTGCAACGATGCGATCCATCGCGGTGTTCATATCGACGTCGAGGTACCAGCACTCATCCAACAGCCCGTCGAGTTGCCAGCCATGGGACCGGTGCAACAGGTAGAGCCCTTCCACCAGGACGACCTGCACTTCGGCTCCGATGGACAGTGCATCCGGCACAGGGTCTCCCACGCCATGGTCGAATGTCGGCCATTTCACCGCGTGCCCGGGGTCTGTCGCCGCCTGTGCCCGCAGCGCAAGGACGCGGGCGGCAAGTGCTGCGGCGTCAAATGTCCAGGGTGCGCCCCGGCGCGACAGGGCCGCCGCCGGGTCGGGGAAGGTGGTCAACACGGCTCGGCTCAAGTGAAATCCGTCCATAGCCACGGTGGCCATCAAGGGCGCGCCCGCCGCCAGGTTCACGTCCTGTGCCAGTCGCCTGGCGAATGTGGATTTGCCCGCCCCCGGCATGCCAACCAGACCCAGCACCAGACGGCGCGGATGTGCTGCTTTCAAAAGGCCCAGCACATGCCCCACCGGATCCGCCAAGCACGCGGGCCGCGCGCCAGTGGCCATGGTCAGTCGGTCGCCAGAGGCTCGCCCCGCCGGCCGGGCATGTGTGCGCCAATGTGTGTCTGGGCGTGCTTGCGCGCCAGTTCGACCTGCCGGTGGCGCTCCGCATAACCTTTTCTTTGCGTTTCGGTACGGCTGTCGAAGCAGTGCGGGCAGCTGACACCGGCCTCGTACTTGGCTGAGGCCTTTTCGGCATCGCCGATGGGCCTGCGGCAGGAACGGCACAACTCCAGTGTGCCTTCCTGCAATCCGTGGGCCACCGACACACGCTCGTCGAAAACAAAACACTCACCCTGCCACAGGCTGTGCGCCTGCGGCACGGCCTCCAGGTACTTCAGGATGCCGCCCTGCAAATGGTAGACCTCGTCAAACCCTTGCGTACGCAGGAAGGCCGTCGATTTTTCGCAACGGATGCCGCCGGTGCAAAACATCGCCACACGGGGCTTCTTGCCGTTCACCGCAGCCAGCGGCTTGCCAGGAGCCGCTTGCGCCTGCAGCCAGGCGGGCAGTTCGGAAAAACTCCGGGTATGCGGATCCAGCGCGCCCCGGAAGCTGCCAACGGCTACTTCGTAGTCGTTGCGCGCATCAATGACCACCACATCAGGTTCGGAAATCAGTGCATTCCAGTCGGCCGGCTTGACATAGGTGCCAGCCATCCCGGAAGGATCGAGTCCCTTCACGCGCATGGTGACGATCTCGGCCTTGAGGCGCACCTTCATGCGCAGAAACGGGGGGCCACTGGCCCAAGCCTCCTTGTGCTCGAGATCGGCCATGCGGGGGTCCGACCGCAACCATTGCAGCACTGCGGAGATTCCTGCCGGTGTTCCGGCGATGGTGCCGTTGATACCTTCTGGCGCCAGCAGCAAAGTTCCCTTGAGCCGGTGTGCCTCGCACTCGGCAAGCAATCGGGGCTGGATCTGCGCGTAATCCGGCAGGGTCGCGAATTTGTACAGGGCTGCTGTCAGGAAACGGGACATGGGTGTGGCGCAGGTGGCGGCGGACGGGCCCTTATTGTCACTGCAGCCGGGCTGCGACACTGGGGCTTGCCATCCCTATACGCTCAGAGCGGCTGAACCCGGGCCGGGTCGGGCCGGCGCAGCCAGGCTTCGAATTCATCCGCCAGTTGCTGGCTCGCCCGTGCAGCGGTGTTCCAGGCCTGCATGCGTCCGGCGAGGTTGCGTCCGTAATGTTCGAAGTCCTTGCGGTCAGGCAGTTTGCCATTTGGAAGTGTTCGGACCCACTCCGGGTTCGGCGCCAGCAACAACGTGTTATCCGGAAAATGGTACACACATGCGAAGCCTCGAGTCCGTCGCGTTCAATGTGCCGAAGTGCCGCAGGCCCTGCCAACAGGCAAAGCGCCTGCACCCGGACGCACCCCAGGCTCATCGGGAACGCGGGCTGGACCAGTCGATCGGATCCTGCTGCAGGACCATATCGATGTCCAGCAACAGGACATCACCCACTGCCCCCGGAAACGTGACCGCCATTTCCCGCTGGTTGTGGCTGGCATCCTTGGAGCGCGCACGCCAAGCCGCAAGGTGCAGCACTCCCGCAAGGGGCTCGTACGCGCCTTCCACAAAAGGTGCATCCTGGTACTGAAGCGCATCGACGATCACTTCCGGAAACAACCACTGGCGCGCCAGGCCCGCAGCCACATCCGCATAGTTGAACCCGAACACCTTGCGCTCGGCTTTGCCACGGCGCGCGTCGAGGGGCGGCAGATCCGCGTCCAGCGCCGCCATCGGTGCCGGCATGACCAATCGCATGGCCAGTTCACCGACGCCGTGGACCAGGCCGGCAGTGAACGCCGCCTGCTGGTTCTGGCGCACCACGCCCGCCAGCGAGCGCGACACCTTGGCCACGTCGAGGCTGTAACTCCAGTATTGCTGCAGGTTGACACCTGGTACGGCCTTGAGCGACGCGGTCGTCGCGGAGGCGTTCGCCATGGTCCGAACATGCCCCAGACCGACAATGGCCAGTGACTCGGTGACACTGTTGACGCGCTTCGACAGTTGGAAAAAACCGGAGTTGGACAGCTGCATCAGCCTGCTCGCGAGCGCCGGATCGATGCTGATCAGTTGGGTGATCCGCTTCAGGTCGGGTTCGTCACGCTCGATCTCACTCAGCAGCAGCGCGACAACCTTGGGAATACTGGGCAGTATGAATTGCGACGCCAGCAAGGTACTCAGTTGCATGGAACGCAGGCTCCTATGGGGAACAGGTCAGTGGCGCAATTATCTGCGCCCGCGCTGGGCCAGGAAGCCCGCGCGTGAACTTGGCTGGCCAGCAACTGCTGCCTCACCGCGCCAGCTTCGCAAAGGCGCTCGCCATCGCGGTCGAGACTGGCGCGGCAGACGCCGCCCGCTGGCGTGCAAGCGCCTGCCCTCCCGGAGGTTCACGTCGCGGCCCGGCACCGTCCCGGGGACTCTGGGCCGGCTCGTCGAGCCGCATGGTCAGCGCAATACGCTTGCGTGACAGGTCAAGTTCCACCACCCGCACGGCCACGACCGCACCAATCTTCACGATGTCGCGGGCATCCTTCACAAACTTGTGGCTGAGCTGGCTGACATGGACCAGGCCGTCCTGGTGTACACCCAGGTCCACGAAGGCACCGAACGCGGCCACGTTGCTGACCGTCCCCTCCAGCACCATGCCAACCTTCAGGTCGGCGAGCTCCTGCACGTCGTCATTCAGGCGGGCCGCCTTGAAGGCCGGACGGGGATCACGCCCGGGCTTCTTCAGCTCGGTCAGAATATCCTGCACGGTGATCACGCCCACCTGCACATTGGCGAAAAGTTCTGGTCGCAGGGGTTGCAGCATTTCTGCTCTGCCCATCAGTTGCCTGACCGAACCACCGGTGTGGGCCAGGATTTTCTCCACCACCGGATAAGCCTCCGGGTGCACCCCAGTCATGTCCAGCGGATTGTCACCATCGCGAATCCGCAGGAAACCGGCGCTTTGCTCAAACGCCTTGGGGCCCAGCCCTGCGACTTCCAGCAGCTGGCGCCGGTTGCGGAACCCGCCGTGCTGATCGCGCCACCGCACCACGGAAGCAGCCACGCTGGGCGACAGGCCGGACACGCGGCATAACAATGGTTTGCTGGCAGTGTTCAGATCCACACCCACGGCGTTCACGCAGTCTTCCACCACTGCGTCCAGCGTGCGCGCGAGTTCGCTCTGGTTCACGTCGTGCTGGTACTGACCGACCCCGATCGACTTGGGATCGATCTTGACCAGTTCGGCCAGCGGATCCTGCAGACGCCGGGCGATACTGGCGGCGCCGCGCAGGCTGACATCGACGTCCGGCATTTCTTCGGACGCGAACGCACTGGCCGAATACACCGATGCACCGGCCTCACTGACAACCACGCGTTCCATCATCGCCGGTCCGCTGGCATCTGCACTGCGCGCTGCGGACAAGCGCCGCATCAGGTCGGCCGCCAGCTTGTCGGTCTCCCGGCTCGCCGTCCCGTTGCCGATCGCGATCAGATCCACGCCGTGGCGCAGGCACAGTTGCTCCAGCACATGGAGGGAGCCATCCCAATCCTTGCGTGGCTCGTGCGGATAGACCGTGGCGGTGTCCACCAGTTTGCCAGTTGCGTCGACGACCGCGACCT
>JAYVRP010000081.1:0-8648 GCA_043776215.1 Rhodoferax sp.
CTGGGGCTGGGGGCCAACGACCGATCGGCCAAGGCCTTTGCGCGGCTGCACGGCGAGTTGTTCGCGGCCAGCACCTAGCGGCCAAGCCGGGCGACCACAACCCAACTCACGGATCCCGGTTTTCGATGCGCCAAGCGCAAGTTGCGGCGTGGCCGGCTGAGTGAATTTCGTGCTGCCAGCGTAATTTCCAGCTGGCGAACAGCCAAAATCCCGCTTGATTCGCGTGACATTGGAGCGCCTTACGGGCAGCGGCGGAATATTCGGTTGAAAACCGCGTTGTCAGTCCTCAGGGGGGTGTCGGCGTCACGGATTCATGTATTAGATATTCAGTCGCCGACGTCGCCAGGGCAAGGTGGCCGCCGGCGCTGCCTCGTTACCATCCCCGCTTCATGCCCAGCTCCCTCGCCGCCTCACCCACCGCCACCGCCCCGCTGGACATCCTGCAGCAGGTGTTCGGCTATCCCGCCTTCCGCGGCCAGCAGGCGGCCGTGGTGGGCCATGTCTGCGGCGGCGGCGATGCGCTGGTGCTGATGCCCACCGGCGGCGGCAAGAGCCTGTGCTACCAGGTGCCGGCCATCGCCCGCCACCGTGCCGGGCGCGGTGTGACGCTGGTGGTCAGCCCGCTGATCGCGCTGATGCACGACCAGGTGGGCGCGCTGGACGAGGCCGGCGTGCCAGCGGCCTTCCTGAACAGCTCGCTCGAGGGCGACCAGGCCCGGCAGGTGGAGCGCGACCTGATGTCGGGCAAGCTGGTGCTGCTGTACGCGGCGCCCGAGCGCATCCTCACGCCGCGCTTCCTGGCCATGCTCGACAGCCTGCACGAGCGTGGCTTGTTCAGCCTGGTGGCCATCGACGAGGCGCATTGCGTCAGCCAGTGGGGGCATGACTTCCGTCCTGAGTATCGGGCGCTCACGGTGTTGCACGAGCGTTATCCAGCGGTTCCGCGAGTCGGGCTCACGGCCACGGCCGACGCGCTGACACGCGAGGACATCGTCGAGCGGCTGCAATTGCAGGGCGCGCGCGCCTTCGTCAGCAGTTTCGACCGGCCCAACATCCGCTACACGATCGTCGAAAAGAAGGACGCCACGGCGCAGCTGCTGCGCTTCATCCACACCGAGCATCCAGGCGATGCCGGCATCGTGTATTGCCAGTCACGCAAACGCGTGGAGGAGATCGCCCAGACCCTGTGCCAGGAAGGCATGGACGCGCTGCCCTACCACGCCGGGCTCGACGCCCGCGTGCGCCAGGACAACCAGAACCGCTTCCTGCGTGATGAAGGCGTGGTCATGGTGGCCACCATAGCGTTCGGCATGGGCATCGACAAGCCGGACGTGCGCTTTGTCGCGCACCTGGACATGCCCAAGAACATCGAGGCGTATTACCAGGAGACCGGCCGTGCCGGCCGCGACGGCGATGCGGCCGACGCATGGATGGTCTACGGCTTGCAGGACGTGGTGAACCAGCGCCGCATGATCGACGAGAGCCCCGCGGGCGACGATTTCAAGCAGGTCATGCGTGGCAAGCTCGACGCGCTGCTCGGTCTGGCCGAAGCCACCGACTGCAGGCGCGTGCGGCTGCTGCAGTATTTTGGCGAGACCTACCTGGGCCACAACAACCAGGGAGCCACGGGTTGCACGAACTGCGACAACTGCCTGTTCCCGGCCCCGATCTGGGACGGCACCGACGCCGCGCGCAAGTTGCTCAGCACCATCTACCGCGTACAGCAAAGTAGCGGCATCACGTTTGGCGCTGGCCACATCATGGACATTGTGCGTGGCAAGGCCACCGAGAAGGTCACGCAACATGGCCATGCCAGGCTGAGCACCTTCGGTATTGGTGCTGCATTTAGTGAACAGCAGTTGCGCGGGGTGTTGCGCCAGTTGATCGCCACCAATGCAGTGAGCGTCGACGCGCAGGCCTTCAACACCCTCAAACTGACAGAGGGTTCACGCGCCGTGCTCAAAGGCGAGGTGGCGGTGCAGCTGCGCGCCAGCGTATCGAGTGCGTCAGCCGGAAAATCGCGCCGCTCCAGCGCAGGAAAAACGCCTGCCGTTGCCCGTGCGCCGGTGCCGCTGGACGACTCCGCCCAGCGCCGCTACGCCGCCTTGCGTGAGTGGCGTGCCGAGGTTGCGCGTTCGCACAACCTGCCGGCCTATGTGATTTTTCACGACACCACGCTGGCGGCCATCGCGCAACGCGCGCCGCAATCACCCGGTGACCTGCAAGGCATCAGCGGTATCGGTGAGAAGAAACTCGAAGCCTATGGCGCGGAGGTTTTGCGGGTCGTCGCTCTTTGAGCACAGCCCGGTCCTCTGAAGGGGTTCGCCACCGCAGCCTGCAGAGCGAAGGTCTTCCAGTGTGCGTCTCTGAGGTCAACGGATTTTGAAGAAACTCACTTCGTCGGCCAGGTTCTGTGCCTGCTCGGACAGCGAGCTCGATGCGGCCGCTGTCTGCTCGACCAGCGCCGCGTTTTGCTGGGTGGACTGGTCCAACTCGTAGACCGAGGCCGTGACCTGGGCCACACCTGCTGTTTGCTCGCGCGTGGCGGTGGCGATGTCGCCCATCAGGGTGGCGATGCGGTTGGCATTGACCACCACTTCCTGGATGGTGTTGCCCGCGTCCGCCACCACCAGGTTGCCGGCCGCCACCTGGTCGATGCTGGCTCCGATGAGGGTCTTGATTTCGCGCGCGGCAGCCGCGGAGCGTCCCGCCAGCGCGCGCACCTCGGTGGCCACCACCGCGAAACCGCGGCCCTGGTCCCCCGCGCGCGCGGCCTCGACGGCGGCATTCAAGGCCAGGATGTTGGTCTGGAAGGCAATGCTGTCGATCACACCGATGATCTCGCCGATCTTGTTGGACGAGGTGCGGATGCCCTCCATGGTCTGCACCACCTTCTGGATCACCTCGCCACCGTGGGTCGCCGCCGTGGCGTTGTCGCGCGCGATGGTGGTGGCGCCCGCCACGCGCTCCGCCACCTGTTTCACGGTGGACGATATCTGCTCCATGCTGGCTGCCGTTTCTTCCAGGCTGGCTGCCGTACGTTCCGTGCGGACCGACAAGTCTTGCGAGGCCGAGGCAATTTCTTCGCTGGCGGTCTGCACCTGTCCCGAACTCTGGATCACGGTACCGACCATGCGGCGCAAGGTCGCCTGCATCTCGCCCAAGGATCGCATCAGCTGTGCCGCCTCGTCATTGCCCCAGGGTGTGGGGGCGGTGGTCAGGTTGCCTGCGGTGATTTGCTGCAGATGGCCAGCCACTTCCTGCAGGCCCCCCATCACGACCTTGTAGAACGCTATCAGCAGGTAACCCGCCAGCGCGACAAACAGGACAGATATGCCGAGCTCCAGGTAGAAGGCGGTGCGAAGACGGTCCATGCGGGTTTGCAGCTGTGAGTCCAGGCGGTCCATGGCCTGCAGGGTCAGGGCCGCCTGTTTTCCGACGGCGGCATTTCCCATGGCAAGAAAGGCAGATGCGTCACCTTCGGGCTGCGAGCCTAGAAGCTGTTTGCGGATGGCGTCGGCAAACGCGGCGGCAGCGACATCGGCGCCCTTCATGTCGAACTTCTTGGCCACCTCGGGGAAAGCCTCGATGCCGAGTTCGTAAGAGGCCTCCACGCCCTTGTCCAAGAAGGCCTGAATGGCGTTGGATGCGGTGATGGTGTCGCGGCGCTGTGGGTTGAAATCCCTGGAGGTCAAAACCAGCGCCCCCAAGCTCGTCAAACGCGCCAGATTCTCATATTGTTGCGGACCCAGTAGCACCGAGAAGTTCATCAGATGGTAGGTGTCGAGATCGGGGTCCAGTGCCAGGCTGGAGCCATTGGCTATGGCGGACACGAGATCCAGCGCGGCGGCAACAAAATGGCTGTGGGCATTGAACGTTTCATCCGGCGTTGTGCCCAGCGGGCTCTGCAACAAGGCCTGGTGCGACCTGAGCAGGGCGCCATAGGCCTTGTCTGAACCCAACGCCTTGCCCAGCTCGGCCTGTTTGACCGCCAACTTGTCAAACGCCTCCTTGACCCGGTTCTGTTGCTCGGTGAGATCCGGCGCCTTCAGCACGGCAGCTGTGCGCCGGCTCTCGGCGGCCTTCACCACGTCCAGCACCGGGCGCACGAAGGTCAGCCCGGCGCGTTCGGCCTGAGCGAACACGACTTGTTCGTTTTCGGCCGACCACAAATAGAACAACATCACGGCCAGCGGCGCCACGAATGCCGCTGATATCCAAAGTGCCTTGGCCTGGAAACCGACGGCGCGAAACAGCCGCACCCCCGGAGACAACCAGCCGTGGTAGCGAAAAAATTCGCCAAGACCCGCGCTCCGGCGGGAGTTGCGAGTGGGCGAGTTGTTCGAAGATGGCGTAGTCATGTGAGTCCTTTGGGTTCAGCGCAAGCTGGGGGGGCCTTGCGTCAGAATGTTTCCCAGTCGCCGCTACCGCTCGGCACCTTGCGTGTGGGCGCTGGGTGGGCCAGCGCGTGAGCTTCGACCTGCGTCGCCCTGTCCGCATGGCGGGCTGCCAGGCGGGGCACAGAGTGCGAACGGCCTGCTCCACGTTGCTGCACAGGCGGCAATGTCTGGCTAAGCGCTGGCGTGCCGGTCGCGATGGCACGCGCTGACCCGGGCCTACCATCTTGCTCCAGCTTGAACACGGACACCGCATGTACAAGGGCGTGGGCCTGCGATTTGAGGGTCTCGGCGGCGGCGGCGCTTTCCTCGACCAGCGCCGCATTCTGTTGTGTGGCCTGGTCCATCAGCGTAACTGCCTGGCCCACTTGGGATACGCCCACGCTTTGTTCATTGCTGGCCGCACTGATCTCGCCCATGATGTCGGCCACGCGACGGATGGCGCTGACGACCTCGGTCATCGTGGCGCCGGCCTGGTCGGCGAGCGCCGTGCCCTGCTCCACCCGGTCCACGCTGGCGGAGATCAGGGCCTTGATTTCTCTGGCGGCACCCGCCGAGCGTCCCGCCAGGCTGCGAACCTCCGAGGCCACCACGGCAAACCCACGGCCCTGCTCGCCGGCGCGGGCGGCTTCGACGGCAGCATTGAGCGCCAGGATATTGGTCTGGAAGGCGATGCTGTCGATCACACTGGTGATGTCGGCGATCTTGCGTGCGCTGTCGTTGATGCCTTTCATGGTCTGCACCACCTGGCCCACAACTTCACCGCCTTTGACCGCGACGGCGCTGGCGCTGGCAGCCAATTGGTTGCCCTGGCGCGCGTTGTCGGCATTTTGTTTGACCGTGCTGGAGAGCTCTTCCATCGAGGTGGCGGTTTCCTCCAGCGCGCTGGCCTGCTCTTCCGTGCGGTTGGACAGGTCCTGGTTGCCCTGGGCGATCTGGACGCTGGCGCTGGCCACACCGTCGGCATCGCGACGCACATGGCTGACGACCTCGGCCAGGCTGTGCTGCATGGCGCGCAACTGAGCCATCAGGCTGCTGGTGTCTTTGGAATCGAGCTGGATGCTGGTGGCCAGGTCGCCCGCCGCCACGCGCTGCGCGAGGGCGGCCGCATCTTGCGGCTCGGCGCCCAGTTGACGCAGCATGGCGCGGGTGATACCGGTTGCCAACACCACGAGTACCACGACCGCCACCGCCATGGAGATCCCGATGGCCATCTGAGTCTGGTCGACGCTGTGCCCCACCTCGGCAGACAATTGTTGGTTGGTCTTGTCGATGGAGGCCGTGAGTGCCGCCAAACGCGGCTCCAGCTCGGCGAACGCGGCTTGCACGGCAGCCATTTGTTTTTCGGCACCGGTTGGATCCGTCTTGCTGGCCTGGATGAATTGCCCGGTGATATCGATGTATCGCTGTACCAACGGTACTGCGCTTGCCAGGGATTCGCGGCTTTCGCGCGACAAGGGCAACGACCGCAACTTTTCCATCGCAGTGGCGAGTGTACGGGCATGGTCCTGGTAGTCCTTCTCGGCCGCATCGATGTTGCCAGTTGCATTGGTCAAGGCGCCGATCATGGCGCGCTGTGCGTCACCACGCAAGGCGTCGTGCATCATGTCGCCCTCGTGGCTGGCAGTCAAAGCCACATTGGACTCGACCGACTCCGAGATGGCGCTGCCCAGGCGACTGGTCGACACCAGGCCGATGCCACCGGTCAAACCCAGCAGCACGATGCCTGCGAGGCCAAAGGAAACGATCTGGGTACGGAACTTCATGGCTTCTCCGGCACTAATTCAAGGATTGTTCGACCAGGCCCATCTCGGCGCTGGTCAGGAGCTTCTCGATGTCGATGATGGGCACGATCACGCCGCGCAGGTTGACCACGCCCTGGATGAAGGCCGGGGCGTTGACAATACGCGCGGGTTCCTCGCAGGAGCGAATCTCCTGCACCCGCAGGATGTCGATGCCGTACTCCTCGGCACCCAGCTTGAAGGCGAGGAATTCGCGCACGGAGGTTGTGACGGTGTGGGTGCCGGGAGCGGCGCTGGCGGAGATCGTCTGGATGTTCATGGCCGGGCTATCAAAAAGGATGTCCGCTTGTCATGGGTGCCGATCTCGCCGGGTCCGTCAATGCGGCGGCAGTGTAGTGATGGAATCTCCTTGTCCGTGAGCTTTCCGCGACAGGATGACGCTTCGGTTCGAGCCACCTGGTCACGGGCCGGCAAGCACAATGGCCGGCCTTCGCCCAGCTACTTCTGAATCAACTGGCGAGTGTAAGAAGTCTTCCGGTCGATGACTGTAAAAGATTGGACATTGGATGGCGCGAAAGATCTGCCCAGTTGTCAGTACCCGTGTTTTTGGCGGCCATGGTCGCAGTGCCGTTCCTGGATCAGGCTGAACTTCACTGCCGGTCCATGATCGGCACGACGACGCCACGCAGCTTCAGCAACCCCCCTTGACGAAATTGGGTGCGCCATCGAACATGCCGCGTGGCCTTTCCGTGTGATGATCGGCGTCGCCCAAACTACTACAAGCAGGAGGAACCTATGGCTTCAAGCGTCGACAACCTCAGCATGGCGCTGTTCTGCGACTTCGAGAACGTGGCGCTCGGCGTGCGCGACGCCCAGTACGACAAGTTCGATATCAAGCCGATCCTCGAGCGCCTGCTGCTCAAGGGCAGCATCGTGGTGAAAAAAGCCTATTGCGACTGGGAGCGTTACAAGGGCTTCAAGGCCACCATGCACGAGGCCAATTTCGAATTGATCGAGATCCCGCATGTGCGCCAGTCCGGCAAGAACTCGGCCGACATTCGCCTGGTGGTGGATGCGCTGGACCTGTGCTACACCAAATCGCACGTCAACACTTTCGTCATCATCAGCGGCGACTCCGATTTTTCCCCACTGGTGTCCAAACTGCGGGAAAACGCCAAGCAGGTGATCGGTGTGGGTGTCAAGCAGTCCACCTCGGACCTGCTGGTGGCCAACTGCGACGAGTTCATTTTTTACGACGACCTGGTGCGCGAGAGCCAGCGCGCATCGTCGCGGCGCCAGAACCAGGGCCAGGCACAGCAGCAGGCGCCGCGGCGCTCACCCGAAGAAGAGCGCATGCGCCGCGACGAGATCGACGCGCGCCGCAGCCAGGCGATCGAAATCGCAGTCGAGACTTTCGACGCGCTGGTCGGCGAACGCGGCGACAGCGGCAAGATCTGGGCCTCGGTGCTCAAGGAGGCCATCAAGCGGCGCAAGCCCGATTTCAATGAAACCTGGTATGGTTTTCGCGCCTTTGGCAACCTGCTGGAAGAAGCCCAGGCGCGCGGCCTGCTGGAGTTTGGGCGGGACGAGAAGTCGGGGGCATATGTCTACCGCCATGCCGGCCCTCCGGGGCGCAGCGACGTCGCGCAGGGCCAGCCGATACCGATGTCGCAACTGGCGCAGGTGCCACAACCCCAGCAGCCTGAAAGTCTGGGCGCAGGCCCCGCGGAGGACGGCGGCGAGCGGCGTGAACCGCGCCGACGCAGCCGGGGTGGCCGGCGCCCGGCACAACAGCCTCCTATGGAACAGGATGCGCCAGTGCAAGTGTTTGAGGGCCCAGCCGAACCCGCAGCGCCCGCAGCGCATTCGCCGGTGCCGGACGCCGAGCCCCCGGCCGCCGCCAGTCCGAAGCCGCGCAGCCGCCGGCCGCGCAAACCCGCCGTCAAGCCGGAAGGCTGAGCCTCGCTGCCGGCTGGCCGGTGCCTGGATGCCGCTACAGGCGGAGGCCAGAGAGAGCACGCCAACGCGAACCCCCAAACGGATCTGGACAGGAGCACTCCATGACGCGTTACAAGATCGCCTGCATTCCCGGCGACGGCATTGGGCAGGAAGTCATCCCGGCCGGACGCACCGTGCTCGAAGCGTTGGCCGCCCGGAGCGGCGGGCCCGGCTTCGAATTCACCTCCTTCGACTGGGGCGGTGACTACTACCGCCGCCATGGTGTGATGATGCCCCCCGACGGGCTCGACGCCTTGCGCGGGATGGACGCCATCCTGTTCGGCTCGGCCGGTGACCCCCGGATTCCGGACCACATCACCTTGTGGGGCCTGCGCCTGAAGATCTGCCAGGGGTTCGACCAATACGCCAATGTGCGCCCGACCCGCATCCTGCCGGGCATCGACGGACCGCTCAAACGGTGCGGCCCCGGCGACCTGGACTGGGTGATCGTGCGCGAAAACTCCGAGGGCGAATATGCCGGCGTGGGCGGGCGCGTGCACCAGGGCCATCC
>JAYVRP010000082.1:0-2611 GCA_043776215.1 Rhodoferax sp.
CGCCGCAGCGGCGGCCCCTACGGCATCGTAGTACTCCCGCAAAATGCCGATCACCCGCTTGGACGACGTCGCGGCGGAAAATGCGGTGAACCCGCGCAGGTCACAACACACGACCGAGAGCTCCAGCGTCTTCTCGTCGGTGGCACTCTTGAGCCCCCTACGCGTGACCAGTTCGGCGACTTGCGGGGCAAGGAATCGCGACAGAAACTGCGCGCGTTGGCCTTGCGTCACGTGGTACTGGACCGATCCAACCAGAAGCACCAGCAGTCCAACGGCGCCGGCCAGAGGCGCAATGGGAGGCGGCACCACGACGGAGGACGCCATGATCGGCGCGCCGATGGCAAAAGCAATCAACCGGCGTGCTTCGGCACGGTCTGGCCGCCGATTCAGGGTGAACAGTGTTGCCACCGTTCCAAGTGCCAGGGACACGCCAAGGGGGACGGAAAAAAGCCAGAAGGACGGATGCAGCTTCTCGCCGGGATCGAGCGTCACATTGCCAAAGTGCTCGGCCCGCAGGTCGGGAAAAACAACGGCGGTCAGACCATAGAACATGGCGAGTCCCTGGGCAGCGCGCAGCAGGCGGTCGGGTCCCCGTGTGTTGAGGTCTCCGGCAGGGATGGTCTGACGCACACGAAGAATCCACTCGTAAGCGAACAGAAACGACAGGACCTGCGGGAGCACGAACAGCCCCTCCCAAGGCAGCACGCCATAGGCACGGCGAAGTGGCAGCACCAGCAGGACATCCACAGCGATGGAGACTCCGACGAAAGCCAGGAAAAGCGCCTGTGCCCGGCTGGTATGCGAGTGCCGGTCGGCGAGAATGAATGACAGGGACATCCCGACAGCCAACAGGGCGACAATGACCGGGGCAGTTGTGTCAGGGATCACCGGGAAATTCTACATGTGGCATAGGCATTGGATTACGTCGCTTCACAAATGGCCGGGAGTTGCTCGCTGGCAAGAACCAGAGTTGCATCGATGAGCAGGCTCGACGTATTCATCTTGCGTATGCAGGCGCAGCGAGCCTGTATCGACGAGGCTGCGGCGCACTTGAAGGCGTTGCCGGGGTCGGTACTGGAAGTGGGCCTGGGAAACGGTCGTACCTACGACCACCTGCGTCAACGATTCACGAAGCGCGACATATTCGTCTTTGATCGCGAAGTCGCTGCCCACCCCGACTGTGTTCCCGAAGCGGAGTATCTGCGTCTGGGGGACTTCCGTATCAGTATGCCCGCATTCGCGCAGGTGTCGCAGTTGACCGCCGCTTTCATTCACGCCGACATCGGTAGTGCGAATCGGACTGCCTCGACACGTCTGGCTGCCGACTTGGCGCCTTTCTGGCTGAAGATTCTTGCGCCTGGGGCTTATCTGGCGTGTGACCAACAGATTGATTTGCCTGGCCTGCTGCCAATGGCGCTTCCCGTGGGCGCGAGCCTCGGGGCGTACTTCTTCTTCAGGAAAGCGGGGTAGTTCGCTCTCAGCCAGGCAGAGGCAAAAAAAGGCCCCATCTTGCGATGAGGCCTTGAAGGGATCCCTGAACCTGTAGGTTACGAAAGGACCCGAGGAGACAACCAGAAATATCGTTTATCCTGATTCGTTACATGAAGTATGTCAGGGTTTTCCCTTGCTGTACAGACGCGGGACTCGAAAAGTTCAGAGACTGTTGCACTGCGGGCGAACTAAATTCAGATTAGCGCTTCTTGCTGGCCGACTTCGTCGCGCTGACGGCGTTGGCGGCCACGGTATTGAAGTTGGTCTCTGCGACTTCAGTGGCTTGTTTGACTGCCTTTTGCACCGACTCCAGCGCATTGGTGGCGGCCGCAACAGCACTCTTCATCACGGCGACGGCAGTCTCGGAACCTGCCGGAGCGTTCTTGGCGGCCGAGTCCACGATGCCCATGAATTGCTTTTGCGCATCAGCCGCTTGCTCTTCGACCGCCTTGCTGAATTCGGCTGTGGAGCCGGAAGCAATGTCGTAGAGGTGGCGGCTGTACGCAGCAGTTTTCTCTGCCAGCGGCTGCATCAATCCAGACTGCAAGGTCAGCAATTCCTGTGCGTCCTTGACGCTGAGAACGGCTTTGGCGTGGTCGCCCATTTCCGACAGGGCAGCCTTGGATGCGGTCAGATTCAATTCGACAATTTTTTCAACGCCTTCGAAGGCCTTGTTCGTAAGACCCACGAGAGTTTCGAGGTTGGCTTTGTGCGAGGCCATGACTTGTTCAACGGTCAGCATATTGATTTCTCCAGAAGTAGTGAGGGGGCGCAACTGTTAGCTGCGGTGGAACCCCGGGTTCCCGGGTTCATGTTGCATTGCAGCATGAATAAATTATAGGGTTATCCCGTAGCTGCGCAACAGATATTTGGTGCGATGCAACAAATTAGGGAGAAATTCCTAGACCAGTTCAACATCCACGGTTTGCCATACCGGTGTCCTTCAGCCGAGCCTGAAGGTGCCATCGGTGCTTCCCTTACACTGCCCGGTGCTCCCGGAGAAATGCATCCGTTGCGCGGATATCTGACCATGATCATCACCAGCCTCCTTGATACCGATCTGTACAAATTCACCATGATGCAGGTCGTGCTGCACCAATTTCCGGGCGCGCAGGTCGAG
>JAYVRP010000083.1:0-8629 GCA_043776215.1 Rhodoferax sp.
TTCTGGAACGTGCGGGTCACACCGAAGCGGGCAATTTGCCCGGGCCGCGCGCGGGTGATGTCACGGCCCTCGAGCACGATGCTGCCGCTGTTGGCGTCATAAATGCGGCTGACCAGATTGAAGATCGTGGTCTTGCCGGCGCCGTTGGGGCCGATGATGGTGAAGATGCTGCCCTCGTCGACGTCGAACGACACGCCGTCGACGGCGCGGATGCCGCCGAAATTCACCGCCAGATCGCGAATTTCGAACAACGCCATGCTGCGTCAGTGCTTGATCAGGTCGCCCGACCCGATCTTGTTTCTGCGGAACATGCCGCGACTGTAAAACGGGTACAGGCCCAGATAGGCCTTGAAGCGCACCCAGTAACCGTTGAGCCCGCGTGGTTCGAACAGCACGAACAGGATCACCAGTACACCGAAGGTGGCGGAGTCCAGCACCGGAAGCTCCGCGACCTTGGCGGGCAGGTAGCCTTTGACCAGCACGATGGCCTGCGGCAGCAGGATGAAGAACATGGACCCGAACAACGCACCATGCAGCGAGCCCAGGCCGCCGATGATGATCATCATCAGGAACTCCACTGAAAGCAGGATGCTGAACTGTTCCGGGCTGATGTAGGCCAGCTTGTGGGCGTACAGGGCGCCGGCAAGCCCGGTGGCAGCGGCGGAAATCGCGAATGCCGCGGTCTTGAACAGCGCCAGGTTGATGCCCATGCTTTCGGCCGCCACGTCGCTGTCGCGCAGGGCACTCAAGGCGCGTCCGGTGCGCGAGCGCAGGATGTTGAGCACCACCAGCACGACCAGGCCGAAGACCACGGCGGACAGGTAGTAGATCGCCGACACCGACCCCAGGTTCAAGCCGAACAGGCTGGCGTCTGGCACGGTCATGCCGCGGTTGCCTTTGGTGACGCTGCTCCAGCGCACGATGATTTCCTCGACGATAAAGGAGAACGCCAGCGTTGCCATCGCCAGATAGATGCCCTTCAGACGCAGCGCCGGCAGGCCGATGATGACGCCGATGGCACCCGACAATGCACCTGCGGCAAGGAAAGCCCCAAGGAATGGAATGCCTCGCGCTTCCAGTACCGCCACGGCGTAGGCGCCCACCGCGAAAAACGCAGCGTGGCCGAGAGAGATCTGGCCGGTATAACCCACCAGCAGCATCAGACCGACGGCGACGATGCCATTGATGAAAACGAAGGTCGCCTGGCTCTGCACGTACTCGCCGGCGAAATACGGCAATGCAACGAGAACGACGGCCAGCAGAAGGTACTGCGCCACCGTGGAGCCGTCCTTGAACAGGCGCATGTCGTCACGGTAATCGGTCTTGATCCGGAAACTCATGCCCTGTCCTAGACGCGTCGGTTGCTGCGCACGCCGAACAGTCCCTGTGGCCGTACGATCAGCACGAATAGCAGCAGCACGTAGGCCGCCACGTTGTTGATGCCCTCGGGCAGGTAGAGCACGGCCATGGACTCGATGACCCCGATGATGATGCCGCCGACGATGGCTCCCGGAATGCTGCCGAAGCCGCCCAGCACGGCGGCAGGAAATGCCTTCAGCCCGATGGCGCCCATGTTGACATGCACAAAGGAGATCGGAGCTAGCATGATGCCTGCCACGCCGGCAGTCGCCGCGCCCAACGCCCAAACCAGCGAGTGGATGGTCTTGACCGGTATGCCGACATAGTAGGCCGCGAGCTGATTCTCGGACGTCGACTGCATGGCGATGCCGATGCGGCTGAAGCGAAAGAACAGGTACAGGCCCAGCACCATGCACGCGGTAAGGACAATGATGGCCACATGCTCCTGGCTCAGAACCATGGCGCCGATATGGGCGACCTTGCGCGAAAAAGGCGACTCCATCGGGAAGGTCTCCGGGCCCCAGACCACACTGGCGAACGCACGCAACAGGATGGACAGGCCCAGTGTCACCACGATGATCGCCAGGATGCCTTGCCCGGCCAGGGGGCGCAGCAGGAAGCGGTTGAGCAATGCCCCCAACGCCGCCATGCACAGGACCGCCGCGACGACCCCCGCCAAGTAGGGGAAGTGCCATTTGTTGACGAACGTGAGCCCCAGGAACGCGCCGATCATCATGACTTCACCATGCGCGAAATTAACGACGTCGGTTGCCTTGAAAATGAGCACAAAACCGAGGGCCACCAGCGCGTACACGCAGCCCACCGCCGTTCCGCTCACCAGTTGCTGGAGGAACTCGTTCAATGGGGTCCCCGGGCGACGGGTCGGAACATCAGGTGGCCGGACTGCATGGCGCGCGCTCCCGCTGGACGGTGCCAGGCTACAGGTCGCCGAGGAGCTTCCAGGCGCCGTTTTCCACTCGGTACAACAAGCCGCCGGTCACGCCGAGGTGGCTGGTCGGGCTGAAGCCGAAGGTGGCGCCAAACACGGTCTTGAAACCCTTCATCGACTCCATGCCTTTGATGAAGGAGTCCACCGTCAGGTCGGGGCCGGCCAGCCGTGCACCTTCGGCAATCACGTTGGTGAACATGTAGCCGTAGGTGGACGACACGGTCGGCGGCTGCCCGAACTTGGCCTGGTAGCGCTTCGCCCAGTCCTTGATCGCAGGCGGAGCGCGCTCGTCGTTGGGCGTGCCGACGAAGGCCACCGCATACATGCCTTCGACCGCGTCCTTGGCCAGCTTGAGCAGCGAGTCGTCATAGGCGGTGGCGGAGGCGATCACCGGCACCTTCCAGCCACGCCGCTGGGTCTCCTGCATGATGGCGGCGGCCGGCGGGACAGTGGCGATGAGCAGCAAGACATCGCAGTTGCCGCCCTGAACCTTGGCGACCTGCGCGCTGAAGTCGGTCGCGCCGCGCTTGTAGCCGACCGACTCCACCAGCTTGAGCTTGCCGGCGGCGAGTTGCTTCTCGGTGGCTTCGAGCACCTCAGCGCCAAAATCGTCGTCCTGGTAGATCGCACAGAAGCGGCTCTTACGTTCCTTCTCCATGAAGTACTTGACGCCTCCAGCCACCATGCCGCCGTTGGTCGGGTAGCAGCCAAAGCCCAGCCGCTCCAGCGGGGTGCTGAACATCAGGGCTGCCGTGGTCGGGCACACATGCGGCACGCCGGCCTTGAGCACCATGGGCAGGGCTGCGGCGGCAGGTGCGGTGCCGGTGGCCATCACGATGGCGAACACCTTGTCCTGCTGGATCAGCTTCTGGGTCGCGAGCACGCCCTTCTTCGGGTCGTAGCCGTTGTCCTCGACCAGAATCTTGAACTTGCGCCCATGCACACCGCCAGCGGCGTTGATTTCGTCCTCGGCCATGCGTACGCCGTTTTGCACGGCCCGCCCGACCTCGGCCACCGGGCCAGAGAGGTCGTTTGGGTAGCCGAGCAGGATCTGGTCCTTGGTGACCCCCTGTGTCTGGGCGTGGGCTGCGCCCAGTGCCGCCATCCAGCATGCCAGTGCCGCCATCCATCCGCAAACATGTGTACGCATGATCATTCCTGTTTGTTTTTCAGTTGACTGCCTGCAACTCGCTGCCCTGCTGGACCCAGCGCCCGTTCTCGACCTTGAACAACAGCGACCCGCGCATGCCCATGTGGTCCTTGTCGCTGAACTTGATGGTTGGCCCGCCGAAGATTGTCTTGTAGTCCTTGATCGATTCGACCCCCTTGACCAGCGAGTCGACCGTCAGGTTCGGGCCGGCGCGGCGCAGGCCTTCACCGGCCAGGTGCACGATCGCATAGGCGTAGGCTCCATACAGCGAGCCCGGCTGGCCGTACTTGGCCTGGTAGGCCTTGAGCCACGCTTGCACCTCGGGCGATGAACGTTCCGGGTCCGGGTTGGGTATCACGGCCGCAGCAAACGTGCCCTCCACAGCCTCCTTGCCGAGCTTGATGGTCGACTCGTCGTAGGACGAGCCCGCCATCAGGATCGGCACGTTCCAGCTACGCCGGCGTACCTCCTGCACGATACCCACCGCCGGCGCCGGCACTGTACCCAGCACCAGCACGTCGCAGTTGCCACGCTGCACACGCGCCACCTGGGCGCTGAAGTCGGTGGTGCCACGCTTGTAGCCGGCCTCTTCGATGATGGACAGCTTGGCCGCCTTCAGCGCCATCTCAACGCCTTCCTTGACATCGGCGCCGTAGCCGTCGTCCTGGTAGATGAAACAGAAACGCTTTTTCCCTTCCTTGTCGACGAAATGCTTGACCGCCGGCGCAATGATGCCGCCGTTGGTGGGGAAGAAGGCGAAGCTGATTTTTTCGAGCGGGTTGGTGAACATCGGGCTGCCGGCCCAGGCGAACAGGTTCGGCACCCCCGCCTTGAGCAGCATCGGGTAGGTGGCCTCCGAGGGCGCGTTGCCGGTGGCCATCACCATCGCGAAGATGCCGTCCTTCTCGATCAGCTTCTGGGTCACCAGTACCGCCTTCTTCGGGTCGTAGCCTGAGTCCTCGAACAGGATTTTCAGCTTGCGGCCGTGGATGCCGCCCTTGGCGTTGATCTCTTCTTCGGCCATGCGTGCTGCGTTGACCCCGGCCCGGCCCAGCTCGGCAATCGGGCCGGACAGGTCGATGTGGCTGCCCAGGATGATCTCGTCCTTGGTGACGCCGCGTGTGGTCTGGGCGACCAAACCCGTGCATGCGAGGGCGGCCACTGCGGCCAGCACCCCGACCATTACCGGCCTGAATTTCATGTCTGCTCCTCTTGTAATTGCTGCCCACTGCTGCCACGATACGGGCTGCGGCAGTCAGTTCAACTAGGATAGTAAAAAATCCCCGGAAAGTAAAGTCGCCATTGCGACTGGCGCCAATTGTCCGCACTGGCTACAGTGCAACTTCGCAAAATCGACACTGACAAAGAGAGGTGAACTTGTCCCAGATGCTGTCCTTGTATGGCCCCGCCTTGACGAACAGCGCCTTGTTCATCCTCGGGTTTTTTGTGCTCACAGTGTGGCTTGTGAGCATAGCGCTGCGCGACTCGAGCATCGTCGATATCTTTTGGGGCCTGGGCAGCGCGGCGGTGGCCTGGGTGGTCTGGCTGAGTGCCGGCGCGGGCACCACGCGCTCCGTGCTGATGCTGGTTGCCGTGACCCTGTGGGGTGTGCGGCTGGGCGTGTACATCGGCATGCGCAACTGGGGCAGCGAGGACCGCCGCTACGCCCGCCTGCGCCAGCACGTCACCAGCCAGGGCAAGAGCTACACACTGTATTCGCTGCGTGCGGTCTTCGCTACGCAGGGCTTCTTCATGTGGGTCTGCACCTTGCCGGCGGTGGTGGCGATTTCGTCGCCGGCCCCGGCAGAGCTGGGTGTGCTGGCGTGGATCGGCGTCGGCCTGTGGGTGGTGGGCCTGTCGGTCGAGGCCATCGCGGACTGGCAGATGGCACGCTTTCGTGCTGCGCGAAGCCAGAGCGGCGAGGTCATGGACAAGGGGCTCTGGCGCTACTCCCGCCACCCGAACTACTTTGGAGAAATGGTCGTGCAGTGGGGCTTCTACCTGGTCGCTTGTGATGTTGGCCTCGCGGGCTATGTGACTATTGTGGCGCCTCTGCTGTTGAGCTATGTGATCATCGGCCCGCTGGGGGCCAATCTGCTGGAGCGCCGACTGGGCAAGAAGAACCCGGGTTACGAGGACTACATCCGGCGCACCAGTGCCTTCGTTCCCTGGCCGCCGAAGCAGGCCTGAGTGACAAGACGGACTAGCGCAAACACGGGGGCTATATGGACAACACCGACATTCTGACTCGGCTCGATGACGGCATATTGATGGTTACGCTGAATCGCCCGACCTCGCTCAACGGTCTCACGATCAGCATGACGCGGGAGCTGAATGAGCGGCTGCGCGAGGCGGCCGCTTCCCCTGCCGTGCGTGTCGTGGTACTGACCGGCACGGGCCGCGCATTCTGCGCCGGTGGCGACATCAAAGAGTTCGATGCCATTGACCGAAACGATGCGCAATGGGTGAAGTGGAAGGACGACCCGGTCTGGAATGACATCGACACCTCGGCCGAGCGCACGCGCCGGGCCAGCGAAGGCCCGCTGCTGTTGCATGGCATGCCCAAGCCCACCATCGCGATGGTGCGTGGGGCCTGCGTCGGGGCGGGCGTGGCATTGGCCGCGTCATGCGATTTTCGTATCGTGTCAGACACCGCGTTTTTCTCCACCGCATTCGCGCGCATCGGCATTTCCGGCGAGCTCGGGGCGAGCTATTACGTGAGCAAGCTTGTCGGCCTGGCCAAGGCGCGTGAGCTGTTCTTTTTCGCCGACCGCGTACCCGCCCAAGACGCACTGCGCATCGGCCTGGTCAACAAGGTGGTGCCCGATGCGGAGCTGGAGCAAGAGGTCACCACCTTCGCGCGCCGCCTGGCCGATGGCCCGCCGCTGGCCTACCGCTTCATCAAGGCCAACCTGAATGCCGCGGAGACCCGCACCGCCGAAGAGATGGTTGGCATCGAGGCCGTCAACCAGGTACGCGTCCTGCGCAGTGATGATGCGAAAGAAGCCATCGCGGCTTTTTTCGAGAAGCGCACCCCACGTTTCACGGGCCGCTAGCAACTTGCCCGCTGCGCCAACCCACAGACTGATTTGCCCGCAAGCACACGGCCCCTTTCGCACACTTCCCGGAGCACAAGCATGACAAGCCACATCGACACCACCAAGACGTTCTTTTCCGCCTGGGCACGCCAGGACCATGCCGCCGTGCTGGCGTTGCTGCATGAGGATGTGGCATACCAAAACATGCCCTTCACCGAGGTGCTGCGCGGCAAACAGGCCATTGCCGCATTCATGACCAAGTTCGGTCGCGGCATGCAGGACATCCGTGTGGAGCTGCGCAACATCATCGAATCGGGCGACGTGGTTTTCCACGAAGGCACCGAGAATTACATCCGCAAAGGCCGGCCAGTCAGCCTGCCGTATGTCGGGGTGTTCGAATTCAATGACGGCAAGATCATCGGCTGGCGCGATTATTTCGACTACGCGACGCTGGAGAAGCAGCTCTCGGCGCTCGCACCAGCACCCGCGGCGCCGGCCTGAGTCATGCGGGTCGAAGGATGCGTGGCGCTGGTCACCGGCGCCAACCGTGGTATTGGCGAAGCGCTGGTACGCGAACTGCTGAACAAGGGTGCCACCAAGGTCTATGCCGCCTGCCGCGAGCCCGGTAGTGCGGCCCACCTGGTGGCAGAGGGTGCGGGCCGCGTAGTCGAAGTCCAGCTCGACGTCACCAGCGAGCAGGACGCTCTGCGCTGCGCCCAATCCTGCCCCGATGTCAGCTTGCTCATCAACAACGCCGGACTGTCGCGCTTCGGCCGGCGCCTGATCGGCTCGCCCGACATGGCTGGCGCCATCGCCGAGATGGACGTCAACTACTTCGGCCCGCTGCGCACGTGCCGGGCTTTTGCGCCCGTGCTCAAGGCCAACGGGGGCGGCGCCATCGTCAATATTCTGTCGGCTGCGGCCTTGAGCAACGTGCCCATCCTCGGCACGTACAGCGCCAGCAAGGCCGCCGCCTATTCGCTGACACAGGGTGTGCGCGCCGAGTTGGCCGACCAGGGAACGTTCGTCTCGGCGATCTTCGTGGGGTCAGTGGACACGCGTATGGCAGCCGAGGTCAAGAACGCGCCCAAGGTGACACCCCAGTACACAGCGCACGCCACTCTGCAGTCTCTGGAACGCAAGGAGGAAGAAGTGGACGCCGACCCGATGACGCTCGAATTGCGTGCACGCCTGGCACGCGACCCCAAAAAGCTGGAGCGTTTCCTGGCCCGGGGTTTGCACGCCGTTCCACCCACCTGAACCGAGCCCGACCGCTACCGAACCACGCTGCAGGAGTTCCCATGTCCAACGTCGCCGCCAAGCTCTCGCACCTGCGCAAGATATTGGTCTTCTACGCGCGCTTCCTGCCAAGCTTCACTGCCATTGGTTACCGCTGGCGTTCCTTGTTCTGGCCGCGCTTCGATACCGACCTGCGCGGGCAGACCTGGCTCGTCACCGGTGCGTCAGGTGGCGTCGGGTGCGCCATTGCGCTGGAAGCCGCGCGCCGCGGTGGCACCGTTGTGGCGGTGGCCCGCAGCCGGGCCCGGCTCGACGCGCTGGTGACGGAGTTCGCCATCGCCAAGGGCCGCCGCGGCGCGAACGGCAGCATCGTTCCGCTGGTGGCCGACCTGTCGCTCAAGAGCGACGTGCACCGGCTGGTGCGGGAATTGCTGGGCGACCAGCGCCGCATCGATGTCCTGGTGAACAACGTCGGCCTCATGCTGGCCGACTTCAGCCAGACCAGTGAGGGCCACGAGACCTCGTTTGCCACCAACATCCTTGGCCACTACATCCTGACCGAAGGCCTGATTGGAGGCGGCGCCATGGTGCCCGGCGGCGCAGTGGTCAATATGTCCTCGGGAGGCATGTACAACGTGGCGCTGGCGATTGCCCCGATGGATGCGAAGAATGCCGCCACCTACAACGGTGTGCGCGCCTATGCGTTGGCCAAACGCGGGCAGGCGGCTCTGACAAAGCATTGGTCGGAGGTCTACGGCACGCAGCACGAGCTGCAGTTCTATGTCATGCACCCAGGCTGGGCCGACACCCAGGGCGTGAAGACCGCCATGCCGCGCTTTCGGCGCATCCTTCAAATGGTCTTGCGCAACCCCTCGCAAGGCGCTGACACTGCGG
>JAYVRP010000084.1:0-2601 GCA_043776215.1 Rhodoferax sp.
ATCAGATTGGCCGCTGAGCCAAATCTCTGGATCAGCGTGACCGCGCCGCCGTGGCCCTCTTCGCCTTTGAGCCCAACGCCATCCAGCAGATGGCGCGCAACCACGCGCTGCACCACCGGCAGCACCGGCGTGACCAACTCGGGCTGCGCGGCCAGCAGCAAACGCAGCGGGATGGGCAGCGACAGCACCCACTGGCGCACCGGCACGTGCGGAATGACGCGCTCGACCAGGTAGGCCGCGGTCTGCGACATGCGCCGGGCACCGCATGACGTGCAGAACCCGCGGCGCTTGCAGCTGAAGGCCAGCAGCTTGTCGTGCCCGCAATCGCCGCAGCGCAGCCTCAGGAACCCGTGCGCCAGGATGCCGCACTCCAGGAAGGCGTCGAACTCGTCCTTGATGAACTGCGGCAGGTCGGCGCCGGCAGCGTCTTCGGCCTGGGCGAAGAAAGTCGCTGCGTGCTGCTGCACCAAGCGGTACAGCGTGGTCTGCTCGGGGCGGAGGCGCTCGTAGTGGACCGGGGCACCATCGCAATGCACCCTCCCGGTCTGGTTAGTGGCGTTGGCTTGCACGCGCTGGGCATGGGAAGTCAGGGGTGGTGCAGCTTCTCAAGGCGCGCGCTCCAGCTCATCCGCCATCGGGGGGACATCCATGCCGCACGGCGGCGGCTCCGTGACCAAACCGCTTGGTCCGCGCGCCTGCGCCGTCCAAAAATCCGAAAACACTTATCCACGGCCGCGTGATCGGCGCCTCTCGCGCAAGACGCGCGCGGCGGTGGGTAAGCCGCCTGGCTCGACAACACTGAGGCCCGCTGTCAGCAGCGCTGACAGCACCGGCGCGAACTCGCCGTCGATCGCACATCAGGAAGACGGGCATCTTTTGTTGGATGTGCCCTTGCAGGAAAAGTTGTCCGAAGATGTGGAGAAAGGGGAGCGATATCTGACGTTGGTCTACAAGATGCAAACGGTGTTGACGTTGCTCGGCGCTTGCACGTTCAGTCAAGTCACCTGTACAGTACCTTACTCAATACGAAATCGAGTGCGGCGCCCGTGATGCCCTTTCTGCTGCTACGAAATCAAGGAAAGTGACGACGATGAAGCGCTCGGCGAGGGATACAGAATGCTATTATTCGGGTGATGTACCCGTTGTCGCGATGTCAGCGTTAAGGTCGATTGGGATCCCCGGCGCGTGCCAGAAATGCATTGATGGCATTAGTTGGAGGGCCGGGAATGGAAAACGGTGACGCACGAGATGTGTTCGATGCCATGAAATCTGCAATTGCATTGATCAAAGGCGCCAAAGACTTGCTCCCTGATAGCCCTGCTGCTGCGCGCCGACGAGGTGATTCAATGAAGCGATACCGGCGATTGGCTCTTGGTGTCGGTTTGGGAACTGCCTTGCTGCGCGCAACGGTTCCCGGCTTTGCCCAAGCATCCAGACCGCTGCCGGCCATCGGTGTGTTGCGCCCGCAAAACACCAACTCGTCGGACACCCAATATCAGGCGTTCCTGCGGGGCTTGGCCGATCGTGGCCTTGTTGAAGGCAAGACGATTCAGATCCACTACCGGTCCGGCGAGTTCGAGCGCCTGCCGGAGCTCGCGCAGGACCTGGTGCGACTGAATGTCGCCGTTATCTTCGCGCCTACGCCACAGGCAGCTCAGGCGGCGCGCAAGGCCAGCGCGGTCGTTCCGATAGTCGTGTCCGTCATCGGCGATCCAGTTGCCACCGGCCTCGCAGCGAGCCTTGCGCACCCCGGTGGCAACGTCACCGGCTTGACGGCGTTGGGCTCCAATCTCTCGGGCAAACGGCTTGAATTGCTCAAGGAGATCGTGCCCCGCCTGGCCCGGGTCGCCGTGTTCTGGAATCCAGCTGTTCCTGACAAGCAGATCGAGTGGCGGGAAATGACGGAGCCGGCCCGTCAGCTCAAGATCGAATTACTGTCGCTGGAAGTCCGCAGCGCTCTGGACTTCGAGCCTGCATTTGAAAACGCCCTGCGCCTGCGTGCCGAAGCCGTCATCGGACTGGGTGAACCATTGGTTTATGCCAATCGCGCGCGCATCATCGAGTTTGCCAACCGGGCGCGCCTGCCATCCATCTTCAATTGGCGCGAAGCAGCACAAGGCGGTGCGCTGGTGGCCTACGGTCCCGACATTGTCGATCTGTATCGCCGGGCCGGTGCCTACGTCGACAAGATCCTCAAAGGCGCCAAGCCGGGGGATCTTCCGATCGAACAGCCGGTGCGGTTTGATTTCGCGGTCAACCTGCAGACCGCGCGGGCACTCGGCCGGGCGGTTCCGCAAAGCGTGTTGCTGCGCGCCGACGAGGTGATCCAGTAAGACTCCGTCCCGCGCCTCTATCTCCATACTTTTTTGTGCGTGATTCATGTATGTTGATGCATGATCCACCGACACACTGGGCACACATGAAATCCATCGTTGCCGAACGCGGGCAGGTCACGATTCCCAAGGCCTTGCGCGACAAGCTGGGTATCCGTTCGGGCACGACGCTTGAGTTTTCGCAAATAGGAAAATCAAACGGCATGTTTTCGTGCCCACCGGGACCGAATGACCCGCACTGGGTGGTACACCGGGGAGTTCTTTGGGG
>JAYVRP010000085.1:0-2601 GCA_043776215.1 Rhodoferax sp.
TTGCCGGCCTACAGCAACGAGGTGGTCATGATGTTGCACAGCACCAGCCTGGCCAGCGCCGTGCCCGCCATGCTGGACGTGACCGCTGCCGCGAGCCGCATCTACTCGGACTTTTATCTGCCCTTTGAGGCCTACCTGTTCGCCGCGGCGATCTACCTCACCTGCACCTTCTGCCTGATTGGCATGTTCAAGCTGGCCGAGCGCCATTTCCTGGCCCACCTGGCGCCGCGCAAGCAGTGAGCAACCCATCCATGCGCCGCGTCGACCATCCCCTTGCGGGCCAGAGCCTGGGCCATCAGACCACGGTGAGCAGTTTTCACTTTGGAGCGCCCGATGCCGCGCCCAAGGCTTACATCCAGGCCAGCCTGCATGCCGGGGAACTGCCAGGCATGCTGGTGGCGCACCACCTGCGCGGCCTGCTGGAGCAGGCGCAAGCCGACGGCCTGCTGCGGGGTCAGGTGGTACTGGTCCCGGTGGCCAACCCGATCGGCCTGGCACAACGCGTGGACCACAAGGCCATGGGCCGCTTCGACCTGAACAGCTCCGAAAACTTCAACCGCCACTATCCAAATCTGGCAGATGCAGTCTGGGGCCAGGTCAAAGACACACTGGGCCCGGATGCCACACGCAACGTGGCGCTGGTGCGCTCCGCCGTGTCGCGCTACCTGCAAGAGTGGCAAGCGCCCAATGCCTTGCAGAGCCTGCGCAAGACTCTGCTCGGGCTGGCTTGTGATGCCGACCTGGTGCTCGACCTGCACTGCGACTGCGAGGCCGTGGTACACGTCTACAGCGAGGACGCCTGCTGGCCGCGTATCGACGCACTGGCGCGCCTGCTGCAGGCACGCGCCGCGTTGTTGGCCTCCCACACGGGCGCCTCATCGTTCGACGAATGCCTGTCGGGCCTATGGTGGCAACTCTCGGCCAAACTGGCCACGGCGGCAACGGCCGCCGGCGTGCCGGCCCCGCCTCTGCCGCAAGCCTGCGCCAGCTGCACGGTCGAACTGCGGGGCCAGGCACAAGTGGACGATGCACTGGCCGCCGGCGACGCATGGGCAATCTTCGGCTTCCTGCAACATGCCGGCGTGGTCGCTGGCGCGGCGCCGGCCCTGCCGGTGGCCGCCTGCAAGGCGACACCGCTGGCCGGCGCACAGACAGTCAAGGCGCCCAGCGCCGGCATCCTGGTGTTTCGCGCCCAGGTCGGTGATGTGCTGCGCGCCGGCGATCCGGTGGTCGACATCATCGATCCGGTCGCCAACACACGCGTCACCGTCTGTGCCGGGGTGGATGGCGTCATGTACGCCCGAACCGACGCCCGTTACGCCCTGCCCCACGACGACCTGGCCCACATTGCCGGCAGCGTGGCCTTTCGCACCGGCAACCTGCTGGGTGCCTGAGCCTGCCGCGTCGCCCCATTCCTTCGCACGCAAAGACCCGCCACCATGACCGACAAACCGCTGAAACTGCAGGCGCTGGACATCCACAAACGCTTCGGCACGAACGAGGTGCTCAAGGGCGTGTCGCTCGAAGCACATGCCGGCGATGTGATCAGCATCATCGGCAGCTCAGGCTCGGGCAAGAGCACCTTCCTGCGTTGCATCAACCTGCTGGAAAAACCCAACAAGGGCCGCATCATCGTGGCCGGCGAAGAACTGAAACTGGTGCCCGGCAAGCATGGCGAACTCGATGCCGCCGAAGCAGCCCAGCTGCAACGCCTGCGCACCAAGCTGGCCATGGTGTTCCAGCATTTCAACCTGTGGGCGCACCTGACCGTGCTGCAAAACATCATCGAGGCGCCGGTGCACGTGATGAAGGTCAGCCGCGACGAGGCCGTGGCACGTGCACGCAAGTACCTCGCCCTGGTAGACCTGGTCGGCATGGAGGACCGCTTCCCGGCCCACATGAGTGGGGGTCAACAGCAACGCGTGGCGATCGCCCGCTCGCTGGCCATGGAGCCCGAGGTGATGCTGTTCGACGAGCCCACCAGCGCACTCGACCCGGAGCTGGTGTCCGAGGTACTCAAGGTCATGCGTACCCTGGCGCTGGAGGGGCGCACCATGGTGGTGGTCACGCACGAAATGGGTTTCGCGCGCGAGGTCGCCAACCACCTGATTTTTCTGCACAAGGGGCAGATCGAGGAGGAAGGCGTGCCCAAAGAGGTGTTGTCGAACCCGAAAAGTGAGCGCCTGGGGCAGTTTCTCTCGGGAAGCTTGAAGTAGCTACGGCCACCCCGGCTCCAGCGCGCGATGGCGCCAAGCGTTTGACGCGAACCGCACAGAAGCAGATACTTTGACTGCGCAAGTTTGCGTTCCATAAGGGGGTTCAACATGTCCGCCAGCAGCTTCAAGTCACTTGCCACCCACCGGCCGCACGGCGTGGTGGTGGTTCAGCAACCCTACAGGAACCGCCCGGTCACCGAGCAGTCACCGGCATTGGAAGTCATGACCGACTTCGCCCGCATGGACTCCGTGATTGTGGCCCCGGATGCCACTCTGTTCGCGGCCAACAACACCATGGTGGCGCGCGGCGTGCGCCTGTTGCTGGTGGTCGACGAGCAACTTGGCCTGCTCGGTATCGTCAGCACCCGGGATACGCTCGGGGAAC